>CABHOW010000121.1 GCA_902168225.1 uncultured Flavihumibacter sp.
GGTACCATCACAGAAGGGATTGTTACTATTAAAGACATAGTAGGTATAGATGGAAAAACGAGTGAACGGCTACGTTTATATGCATATTTAAATGCCGCCTTGCAAAAAGGATTTACCAATCCCATTGACCAGGCAATTGTTTCATTAAATATATCAGTGGGATCTTATGAAAAGATCAATGAAATACCATATGAATTTATCAGAAAACGGTTGAGTGTAGCTGTTAAAAACGGGGCGGATCGCTTTTTTATCACTAAAGGAGCATTTAACAATGTGCTTCAGGTATGCAGTTATCTTGAATCGGAGAAAGAAGAAACCGAGCCATTGGATGATGAGACACGAAAACAGCTTGAAAAAAATTACATTTCCTATAGCCAGGAAGGATATAGGGTTTTAGGGCTTTGTTATAAATCTATAAAAACAGATAAAATAACTAGAGATGATGAACGGGAAATGATCTTTCTGGGCTTCATCTTACTGGAAGATAAACTGAAAGAAAACGTCCTGTCTTCCATCCAACAGCTGGAGCAATTGCATATAGCAGTAAAAATCATTACCGGGGATAACCGTTTTGCGGCCTTTCATGCAGCCAAAAATATTGGTATGAAAGATCCTGCGATCTTAACCGGTGAAGAAATGGACAAGTTATATCCGGAAGCACTGGTTGTAAAAGTTAAGCAAACCGATATTTTTGCAGAAATTGATCCGCATCAGAAAGAAATCATTATTAAAGCGCTCCAGAAATCACAACTAACGGTAGCTTATATTGGCGATGGATTTAATGATGTAGCAGCTATTAACGCAGCTGATATCGGAATATCAACCAGCAATGCTGTTGATATAGCCAAAGAAGCCGCTGATTTTGTTTTGCTTGAGAAAGACCTGTCTGTTCTGGCAGATGGTATTCTTGAAGGCAGAAAGTCATTTGTTAATTCCATGAAATATATCTTTATTACAACCGGAGCAACGTTTGGTAATATGTTCAGTATTGCCGGTGCTTCTTTATTCCTTCCTTTTTTACCCATGCTGCCGAAACAAATTCTGTTAACCAATCTTGTAACTGATCTCCCCTTTTTAACAATTGCTGCCGATCATGTGGACAATGAAGACTTGGCCAGACCCGGGAAATGGAATATCAGGTTAATCCGCAGATTTATGATTGTTTTCGGCTTACATAGCTCGTGTTTTGATTTTATCACCTTCTATGTATTGTATATTTACTTCGGGCTTTCTAATTCAGCATTTCAAACAGGATGGTTTTTAGAATCGGCTATTACGGAAATACTGATCCTTTTTGTAGTGCGAACAAAAAAATCTATTATCAAAAGCAAGCCTGGTAAATTATTACTCTTTACAGCACTAACGGCACTTTTAATAATTATATATCTGCCGTATTCACCTTTCGCTGCTTTATTAGGATTTTCCATGGAACATGCACAACCAATAATAGCTATTGGTATGCTCCTTATTATTTACTTAATTACGGCCGACCTTTTGAAGATAGCATTTTTCAACTTTTATGAAAGGCGCGCTCAGCGTTTATAATGTTCGCTATACCCATCAGCAATGCTGTCTTCTATTGAGCTACAATGCTATGTTTACTTTCTTTTTGCTTTTCAAGTTTCCTGAAATAAGCAAAGGCTCCTATACCGCCCGTTTGTTGCAAAAACTCAATTGTTTTAGCTGGTAATACCATACAGGTTCATTATATTAAATTTCCGCAGGTTTAAGTAGATCGAATATGATCAGCATCATTCCTTTCCCATACTAAACTCACCATCTGCCCTGATGATGATTTTGAAAAAAAAACACCAATACCGTTAGTTTTATACATATGATCAACAGCTCGTACAATACCCGCTCGCTTCTAAAATATCTGCAGATTATCGTGTTTACAGTGGTTGTTTTATATTTTGGCAAGACCCTGTTTGTGCCCCTTTGTTATGGATTGTTGATCGCTATGGTTTTATACCCGATTTGTAAAAGATTGGAAAGGCACCGCTGCTCGCGGAGCCTGGCCATTACCCTGGGACTACTGATCGTTTTTATCTTCTTTGGGATATTAATAGGGCTATTATTTTTGCAGGTCAATGAATTGCGTCAGGATATCCCGCAATTGCAGGATAAAGTAAAACCTTCTTTAATACAATTGCAGAAAGGAATAGCTGCTACATTTAATATTTCTGTCGCTTCGCAGAATGAATGGCTGCAACAGGTTATTCGCAATTTTGGTAACAGTACGGGTAGTATTGTGCAGTCAATTATCTCAGTAACAGCCGGTGGTCTTCTTGCACTTTTTCTCGTACCGGTATATGCAGCATTGTTTTTATATAATCGTGAAGTATTTGTTCATTTTTTGGAAAAACTAACCGGTAACATTCAAAATAGTGCGCTGCAAGAGCTCTTAAGTGAAACAATCCATACCTATTTCAATTTTATCAAAGGAATGTTTTTCGTATATCTGATCGTAGGTGTGCTTAACAGCATTGGCCTGCTCGCCTTGGGTATTCCACATGCCATACTTTTCGGTATGCTTACTGCTATCATGACGATCATTCCATATGTTGGTATATCAGTAAGTGCCCTGATACCAATTTCAGTTGCATGGATAACCACAGACTCTATTTGGTATCCTATCGGCGTAATAGCCATATTTTCGTTTGTTCAGTATCTTGAAGCTTATGTAATATTTCCCAGGATTGTAGGTACCCAGCTAAATGTGAGCACATGGGCTATGTTGTTAGCAGTTATTGCAGGTGGAATTATATGGGGTGTTTCAGGAATGATATTATTTATTCCTTTTGTTGGCATGCTCAAAATAGTAAGCGATCATATTCCCGAATGGGAAGCCCTGAATATTTTGCTGGGCAGAACAACACGCCGTAAAACGGAGAATAAAACCCAGATAAAAAAAGAATTAATCCATTCATGAGAAATACTAAAAATGAAACTACCTTTTACGATACGGCAATTTTTGGAAGTCTTTCAGAAATATAACAATGCAGTATACCCGTTACAAATTCTTTTCATGCTACTGGCTGCGTTAACCATATTTATCGCATTTAGAGGTAGTAAGAAGCATCAAAAATTTATATTGTTCATTCTTGCTACCTTTTGGCTTTGGATGGGTGTAGTATATCACATTGGTTATTTTTCAGACATCAATAAAGCTGCCTTTTTGTTTGGAGCTTTGTTCATTTTAGAAAGTATTTTACTTTTTGTCTATGGATTAGTTAGACCGGTTTCATTTCATTTTGAGAAAAACACTCAAAGTATTTTAAGCGGTATATTGTTATCTTATTCCCTTGTAGCCTACCCGTTAATTGGATATTTTACCGGACATGGCTACCCTTACTCTCCTACATTTGGATTACCATGCCCCACCACCATTTTCACGCTTGCTTTATTTTTTGTAGCTCAACCAGGAATACCTTTCTACATCGCAATAGTACCGTTATCATGGTCAGCCATAGGCTTTTCAGCAGCTTTTAGTTTAGGCATTTATGAAGATACTGCACTCATTATTTCAGGGCTGGCATTTGTCCTTTTGTACTTTCTTAAAACTAAACACAGAAATGTAAAGTATAAGACCCCAATAAGCTTATAGTTATCAATCATTATTTAAAACGTTGATATACATCTGTGCGGAGCAGTTTTGGGTCCTTTACCGTAACCAGGTCGTTCAGATAAACTTCAAAAGGCGGTTCAACTGCTTTTTTATTATTTTTTGTAAGCCAGTTACTGATAACGGAATAAGCAATGCCAATCTGGTCATATGTGC
>CABHOW010000122.1 GCA_902168225.1 uncultured Flavihumibacter sp.
TTTTTCAAGCAGAAGACGGCATACGAGATTTCTGCCTGTCTCGTGGGCTCGGAGATGTGTATAAGAGACAGGCCAGAGATTGTAACAACCATACTTCCTGGGCTGTCGCCATTCTGGGGGTAGCCCAATAATTTCCTATGACGCCAACAGGATCATTGGTTCGAATAGGTACCATTACCAGGCTTTTTACAAAAGTAGGCCGGTAAACAGCTGCTGCTTTTATAGCAGGGTTTGCATAAACATCTTCTATTATAATCGGTCCCTGGTTAAGCATGGCCAACCCACTGATACTTTCATTTATGGGAAAACGACGGCCTTTCCAAAGCGGACTTATAGCGTTTTCATCAGCATAGTAACAATCCTCGCCTTCTTTCAATATAAAAGCAGCGCCATCTGCGCCTGTGAGCGCCCTCGCAGCGGCAAGTGTTATTTCAATTACCTTGTTCATCTTGTGAGCCCCGGATAATTCCTGAACTGTTTGAACTAGAACCTGCAGGCTGTTGGGAGAAAAATTTTCCATAGCAGTTTATAACAATAAAATTTTAATGGCCCCACACAAAGGAACCAACTTTATTAGATCCGTTTAAAACATTGCTACATAATCAGGCTTAAAAAACATTACCGGTAGGAAATGGTAACACAAGGAAGCAGACGCAGGACCGACAATAAATGAAATTAATTAATTTATGCATATGCTTTTATAAAACTGATGCAAAAATCTTTCCCGTCCCGGGAAAATATGATTGTGATTGTAGTCACGGGCGCCAAAACCGCCAGCTATTACTTTTGATTTAAAATTACAATATGAAACAAAATATGATTTTGCTTCATGGCCTTTTTGGGCAACTTAGCAATTGGGATAGTGTTGTTGAACAATTCGGCACTGCCTATAATGTGTATGTTCCTTCCCTGCCAATATATGATACGCCAAAGACCGACCCGCTTTATTTTCTGGTTGAATACCTGGAGAAATATATAGCAACCAATAATCTGAAGAACCTCATACTGGTTGGTAATTCGTTGGGCGGACATGTTGCTATTCTTTACGCTTCACGGAATGGCCATAATGTTAAAAATTTAATATTAACCGGTAGTTCAGGATTGTATGAAAATACTAATATGGGTAGTTATCCTAAAAGAAGTACAACGGCATATATTAAAGAAAGAATTGAATATACTTTCCACGACCCGGCTGTAGTAACTGAAGCGCTGGTTTCACAAGTGTTAAGTATTACAACCGATACGCAAAAATGTCTTGGTGTTCTTCGGGTGGCAAAATCAACTCAACGTCATTATGTGGCCGATCTTTTACCCCAAATAGTTACACCCACTTTGTTAATTTGGGGAAAAGATGACAGGATCACCCCTATTCATGTTGCCCACGAATTTGCCAGTATGATCCCTTATACTAAATTAGTGGTGTTGAATGAATGTGGCCATGCACCCATGATGGAAAAACCAGCCGAATTCAATTTTGCATTGCAGCATTATTTAAATGAGGGTATAGTTAATTAAACTGACAATATCAATCAACATGTCATTACCATCGTATTATCAAAGACTGATAAAAAAGTATCCCCAGGTATCAGAAGTAGAGTGGCATTTGCTCGATCAGCTGGCTACTGTTCGGCATATTAGAAAAGGCGAGCATTTTCTGCGGGTTGGAAAAGTAGCGCGGTATGCAGCTTTTGTTTTATCGGGTCAGTTTAAATATAATTTTACCGGCGATGACGGCGGCGAAAAGATCCTGAAATTTGGATTCAGAGATGATTTTCTAACAAACTGCTTAAGCTTTAACAATAATAAGCCTTCATATCTTAATATAACAGCCCTGGAAGATGCGGTAGTTTTAAGATTCAATATTAATAAAGTGCAGCCTCTATACGATTTGCACAGCAGCATACTGCATGTAAATATGCAGGTATACGAGAACATCATGGAAGAACAGGCCGAACATCAATATATCCTGTCACTTAAAAGCCCATTGGAGCGGTACCGTTTTCTTTTGCGTCACCGGCCTGCCATCATTCAAAAGATCTCATTGACCAACATTGCGCGGTATCTTTTTACCAGCAGGGAAGCACTGAGCCGGGCAAGGGTAATGGTTACAAAAAAATTAGGCGGAGAAAACCCGTTTGGTCCTTCACTGTAACTATTTTTGATAACGAAGCGCAACGCATCCGGATCTTAAAGTCGTGGAATCTGTAAGTTTTAATTGTAAATTATCCTGCAGACTAACCCCATCCAGCAACCGTCTGCCTTCGCCTACAAGTGTTGGATGTACGACAATATTATATTCATCAACCAACCCGAGCTTAATAATTTGTGAAGGCAGGTCTACACCACCGAGCAAAATATCTTTGCCTTGCTCCTGTTTTAATTTAAGAATTTCTTCCTGAAGGTTTGTACGGAAAATGGTTGTATTCTTTCCTTCAGCTTTCTCTAACGTTTTCGAGAAAACTATGATTTTGCTAACCGCATCAAATGCCTGTGCAAATTCATTTATTGACGCTGTTTCTCCTGAATTATTTTTTGCAATTTCAGGCCAAAAAGGAACCATCAATTGATAAGTTTTACGACCATATACGAGTACGTCGGCTTTCCGCATGAAGTGAGTGAAATATTCATGAATATCTTCACCTCCACCAAACTTAGTATGATCGCAGCAACCATCCAGGCTAATATTGATGCCGTAGATTAACTTTCTCATTTGATTGTGTTTAGTTATTTACTCAATATCCATTTGGCGCAACAGGCCATCATTGATTATATAAACATGAAATACTTTTCCATCAAATAAAATATTGCCTTCCAAATCTTTCACCAGTTGATGAACCTCAACCTCTAAGGTACCGTTTTCTCTTTCACGAAAACCAACCGGCGTTACATTAGGGTTAATCTCTTTCCACTGTCGCTCCCAATAAGCGCTGACTTCATCATGACCATATGCGTAATCACCTTCCCATGCCCGTGGCCATTTCACTTCCGGATGCATTACTTTTAGTATTGCATCAA
>CABHOW010000123.1 GCA_902168225.1 uncultured Flavihumibacter sp.
ATGCTGCATGGCAGTTTTATATTGATATAATTGGTGATGGTTATGTTTCCGGATAGGGCTATAAAAGCTTAAAACCGGTCTTGCCGCTTCCGCCTATTGAAAAGTACATTTATAAGGTAGTAGATACGATATACGACCCCAGGTCGTGTAATAACGAAGTGAGTATGGATAGTCTTTTCAGGATAAAAGGCTACCAGTTACGTTTACCAGATCATGAAGGGTTTGAAGTGTATTACCTGGAAGATATTGCAGGTATTAATGAAGCAAATAAAAACCTTACGTCCGGATTTAACGGGCGCTGTGCGAATTTCGATCTGCATTTTTATGGGTTGCTGATCTATTACCAGCGGGCCACAAAAACGGCCCGTTTACTTCCTGTGTATTATAACTGGTATGGTGAGTCGGAGCATGAAAGGCATTTTTATATTGATTCAAATTACCGGATAACCCTTGCTGAAAAGATCTATTCAGAAGGCGATTTTGAATCGAATCATCCGGTTGATATCATGAATGGTGGATGTTATAAAGTAAGGATGAAAAAGACGGGTGAGTTTGAGGTGAGGAAGTTTGGGGAGTAGCTTTTAATTATAGTGCTTTAATAGCTCCTGCCAAAGGTCAGGGTCCATGGGTACAAAATCGATAAGCCGTTGAATAGATTTATAGGGATTATTATATAAGAAACTATTCCTGGCCGGATTGTAAAGCCCTGTTTCATAATTACAATTTGCCATTTTGGGAAAATCAGATTGTAACGGTGCAAATTCACTTGTGGTAATAATGAAAGGTTTTCCAATCATACTTTTGAAAGTGGATAATGAATCCACATCTTTGTTGATATTATAAACCAATCCCATAACTAATGTATCTTTTTGGGCTGTCACAACTTTTAAGTGAAAAATGTTAAATAAATATTTATAACCTATGCGGGACATATTAGTTAAGCTCAAATTAACGTCAACGCTGTCAATTTGAATAATTATTCCAGACCCATCTTTTACGCCCTTTTGAGCATTAACACTATTCGTGTAGATTAATAAAAGTAGAAAAGTGATTGTTCTCATCATGGTGCGGTTGATAAAGCTACATCTTCTTTTTTCAGCCAGCCCTTTATTCGTTTGCCCGAAGATGTCATGTACTCGAATGACACCCAGCTGTCGGTTATAGAAGTAACACTTACGAAGTTACCCTTAACCAGGTACATTTTTGATTTAGCGGAATCGACTGCTGTTTTATAAATGGCTGCTTTGTTATTACGAATAACGCTGGCTGAAATAAAAACCCTGGCCGATGAAAACTCAAAGGGTAAGCCAGCTTCATCATCAAGAGGCATAATGTTCTGGCAACTTGTAATAACACCATTGTATTTAATATTTATACCATTTTTGATTACTTCAAGATAACCCTTTCCTACTTCTGCAGTATCGCCCTCGTTATAGAAGCGCACCGGGTATTTGTTGGCGCCAGCAGTTTTAGATTGCGGCAAGCTCATAAACATCATTGAACAGGAAATGCGTGGACCGTTTGGATTGTCATAGTTCGATCTTGCAATTATACCCGAGATAATACCTTTGTTTTTATCGTACGACAGATCGACAGTCTCTTCGTAATTGCCGGTTTTGATGGGGAGTGTGTTTTGTGCAAAAACGGAGATCGATACGACTAGTGAAAGAATAATGAGTTGTATTGTTTTCATTGGTTGAATTAAAATTGTTCAATATTAACTTGTTGCTTCTCCTTCCCAATTTGTTCTATTTGGTTTGTACTTTTGATGCCAGCTTGTTATAAACTGATCTATGTTCGTCAGGTCTTTTTCAATGCGATTACCGAGCTGGTTGGCTCTTTTCTTCAAGCCATTTGCGGTATAATAGGAATATATTTTATGGTTTTTAATTCCTTTTACATCATCATAACGCATTTTCGATATGCTGTGGTCAGTTCCAAAATAAAAGCCCTCATTGCCGGTAAGCTCTTCAATAGAAGTAACTGTTGGGCTCAACTCAAAAATATTAAGGTGAACCTGGATCCATCTGTCGCCCCGTACGATATAAACAGTAATCATTTCCAGTATTGAATTCTCTTTCAGTCGGCACAGGTCATATATTGAGCCGATATTTCCATCTTTACCGTACCAGTGGGTGGTGAAGGGAGATTGTACAAACCCCTGTTGGTTTAGGGCCGGAATGCCTTTGTCAACAAAGATCTTGTTTTTGAGGTCGAACATTTCTTTAGTGGAGGCGGTATAGAACAGGGCCATGTTGGGATTAATTGGCCGGTAAAATAGTAACTTTTATTTATTTTATATCAACATTGATTTTGCCTTCGATATATTTACTAAACCGCGACCAAAAACCTTCATCATAAATTGCATCATCATTCAATTTAAGCTTTATAGCCATTTCTACGCTTTGGCGCCAGTCTATTGGTGGAACTGTATCAAGTTTCATTATGGCTAAAAATAATCCCTCAAATGCCATTTCATATTCGGCATGGTATAAATAGTGATCTACAAATAGAATCAGGTCCTTTTCGAGATGAGGTTTTGCAATCGACAGAACTTCTTTAATAAAGGATTCGGCTTCATGGGCGGTTTCAGCGTTCATAATTTTTAGGATTAATGGTTTTGGATCGGCAAAATAGCAACTTTTAATTATTTGACCCACAGCGATCAATAACCGTGCAGTTTCGGCAATAAGTGTGTTTTTTTGGCTGATAACTGTGATGCAGATCAATCCCCTATTAACATTATATCTGTTTGCTCCCTGATCATTTGCTCAAGAAAGTTGGTAAACGCTGTTACTGCCACCGGTTTGTTGGCTACTTCTTCATTGATAATCTTCAACAGCAATTCTGCATGCTGGTGGCTTAACCTTGCATCGCCGTATAGGTCTATGAAGATGCCGGTCTTTTTTTCGAGGGTGGTGAATGAGGAGGTTAGTGCGGTGTATAGATCATCCGTTAGGGTGAATAAGGGAGTGGTTGTATTGTTGGGGAGGTGGATGTGGATGGGCATGGGGTGACTTTTCTCTTTTGTGTCATTTATGTTTTTTATACCATTTTTTTCCTGACGGCATTTTCAATTTTGCAAATGCTGTTATAAACATCTCTTTTTCCCAAATTGCAAGGTTTAAGAAGGAAGGTATTTTCTTTAATCTTATAAATTTTTTAAACGATTTTACGTTAGGCCCCAACTCCTTTACTTTGCAATAATCCAGATTAACCTTGTCAATGTAAATTGTATAATAATAGGCTTTCCCAATGCTTAAAATATATTTTATCGCCTGTGTGTTAATTGTGTCGCTAAGACTAATTGGTTTACCCAATATACAGGCCTGGTCTTCAAGATCGTTTTTACGTGTTACTGTATAAATATAATATGGTTTATTATGAAAAAAATCAGCCAATTGCAGAGAAAAGGATACGTCATGTCTATTCTTGTCTATCTGAAAAGAAGTAAATGTGTCTGTTTTAATGTCATTTGAATCTAAAAATAAAGAAAAAAGAAAGTGTCGATATGAAGTAGCTGTATCACTACTACTATAGCATCGTAATAAATAGCCTTGTTCTGTTTGTGCATTTAAC
>CABHOW010000124.1 GCA_902168225.1 uncultured Flavihumibacter sp.
GTAAAATATCAGGTAAAGCTATAAATCCAAGTCTTTTGAAATTCACATTGAACAAAGCATCTCTATTTTTCCAAAATGTTTGTAATACTCCAAAAGTCCAGCGGAAACGCTGTTTCATAAACTGTTGTAAGGTTTCCGGAGCCTCAGTTAGTGCGATAGCCCCATTTTCATTCTCAATGGTATAACCGCAACGTAAAATGCGAATGGTAAGATCACAGTCTTCTGCCAATGTATCGGATGTAAAACCACCTGCTTCTTCCAGCGCTGTTTTACGGAATGCGCCAATTGCACCGGGTACAACGGTAATGGCATTAAAATAACTAAAGGCCTTCCGATCTACATTCTGACTGCTGATATATTCAATACTTTGCCAAATTGTAATGATATTATTTTCGTTACCCACTTTTACATTACCGGCTACTGCACCTACATTATCATTATTAAAATGCTGCATCAACTTACCTACGGCATTAGGTTTCAGTTTCGTATCTGCATCAATACAAATTACAAATGCTGCTTTGGTTTGACCGATTCCGTAATTGAGTGCAGAAGCCTTACCTCCATTAGGTTTATCGAGAATTTTTACTTTATCATGATGTGAAAAAGCATCAAGTACCCTTTTCAGTGTTTCATCTTTACTTCCATCGTTCACAAAAATGATATCGAAGTTGGGGTAATCGCAACGTAGTAGGTTATGCAACGAACTTACTGCGTTTACTTCTTCATTGTAAGCGGGTACAATAATTGATACCTGTGGGAAATGTGTTATGGGCTGTAAAGCTTTCTTCTTTTCGCGGGTTCTTTGTAATAAGGAACAAATAAGAATAGTACCTAGTCGTAAACTGCCTAGCAATAAGAACAGAATAAAAAGGCTAAATAAAATATTGTTGATGTAATATCCTGTTTCTGCTAAAAAATAATTGAATTGAAGTAAGTAGTTCCCTTTGTAATTAGGAACAGGTGGCATTACTTCATCTCTTGTTTTACCCATTAAATCGGCAACAGTAACAAATTGATATCCTTCTTTTTGAAAATATTCAATGATACGGGGAAGCGCCGCCACGGTAGCACTTCTATTGCCACCGGCGTCGTGTAGTAAAATAATATTTCCCAAGTCTTTCATCCGCACGACCCTATTAAAAACACTATCTGCATTATATTTTGGATCTTCGGAAGCTAACCAATCTTCCGGATCAATATTTTCTCCAATAGTTAAGTAGTTCTTTGTTCTGCTCAGCGCTACGGGTACCAACTCTTCCATTTTTTCCGGATGACTATCTGCATTAAAAGGAGCTCTGAACATAATGGTACTACGACCTGTAATAGCCTCAATGAGTAAACGCGTTGCATCCATTTCCAACAGCGCACGTTGTGTGCTAACAATAGCCATATTGGGGTGCGTAAAAGTATGGTTACCTATCTCATGCCCTTCATTAAAAATTCTTTTTACTAGAGGGATATTTTTTTCCGCTTCAATACCTACAATAAAAAAATTGGCTACTACTTTATACTTTGCCAAAATATCCAATATTTGTTTAGTATAAAGCGGATCTGGTCCATCATCGAATGTGAGTACCAGCTTTTTCTCATTGGTTTTACCCGATTGTTTTACAACAAACATAGATGGAAGGGTATCGTAGAATTGCTCACTTATAAGCATTCGAGCAGTATCTAATTCTGTTCTTATTCTACCGGGTTTTGGAGTTGATAGCACATCTAATATTTCCCCTTCCCCCATAAAATCTACATCGTTGGTAGTTTCTACTTTACTAAATTCTTTAAAATCGAATTTTTGTAAAGCTGCTTTGCTCATCTTAAGGTGATAAAAATCCCAAAGCCTACTATCTTCACTGCCCATACGCCATAAGGAAGTTCCTGCTAAACCATACTCTGTTACAAAACGTAATGTATTAAAATTTGTAACAGCATCAGTAAAATGTACTTCATGTAAAAGGTCATGATCGTCGTAATACTGATAGAATAAATTATAAGAATCGTTATCGTATTTAATAATTCCTTCACTCTCTTTAGCAATGGTTACTGCTTGCTGATAAGTAAGATCTACGCCCACCCCACCTTGAGGCCAATCGTATCCAAAGCCTGCCATACAAAGAACTATTTTTTCAGGAGATACCTTTTTTACTATTTTATCTACTGCCGCTTCAATCCATTTCTGACTACTGATAGGTCCGGGCTTTGTTTCCGCAGTATGCTGATCATAGGCCATCAAGAATATATAGTCGTTGTATTTGCTTAGGGCACTATAATTGTAATCCTCATTAAAGGGTATTACGTCTTGCGATACTAAGAGCTTATTTCTATGAAATACTTCGTATAATTCTTTTTGAAAATTTATTAATACGGCATCATCTTCTTCAACCAATTCCTCAAAATCTATATTAACACCTGTATAACCTTCTTTCAAAATGAATAAGGCCACATCGTTAATTAGTTTTGCTCGTTTTGTTTTATCATTTAAAATTCGATGTAATACTGCACCATCCCAACTACCGCCTATGTTATTGGTAAGCATGGGCATTACAGATATGCGAGAGGCTTTAATGGCGTCATACCCCCTTTTTGTTCTGCGAATAACTATTGAATCGCCTTTGGGATCTAAGAATATCCATTCCGGAATAACTAAGTTGAGTTTATTAATATTTCTTTTAAGGGAGAAATAAGCTTGCGGATCCCATTCTACATAAAAAGCTGCACGAATACCAAGGCTATCACTGAATTTATCGGAGTTGGAAAGATTTAATGCAGAGTCGTATTGCCCGCATCCTCTTCCTTTGGCCCATCTGTTATCTATAAATTTTCGAAAGCCTTGGTAGGCTTTGGTAATAGAGTCTCCTGTTTCCGTTGATTCAAGTATTTTTTTAAAGCGAGCGCTTTGCGAAATAGGTATATCAGGTACATAAGTATTACGTATACCGATTATAATAGCCATAACGGCTATAATTAGTAAGAAAACCAATAAGCGGCTGCCCCACTTAAAACGTTGCCATCTTGTAGGGTTAGTAGTTTGGAAAATCTGTGTGGTTTCCTTGGCCATATAGCAAATGTACTACAGGCAGTTCACCCTTCAAACGTACTGTAGAAATAGGGTGTTTTTGCCTCGAACTCAGCAGCACAGGTATCTACCATTTTGTAAACACGTGTTATGCCTAGTTTTTTTCTTTTTTCATATACTTGCTCATCTGTACAGTTACCGCTTAGTATCTTGGCAATTTGAGTATCGGCGAAACCGGCTTTTTTAGCTGTTTTTAATAATTCAACGGGTAAGCTATCTAAGTTATAATTGGCTATTTCTTTTTCTATTGTACAAATATTTTGTATCTGATAAATAAACCAACGATCGATACCTGTTGCTTGAGAAATGGTTTTTACGGTAGTGCCTTGCATAAGCGCATCTTTAATACGGAATATGCGATCCCATTTCGGGGTTTTGATATATTCAAGTAACTCTTCATTCTTCATTAAACTCTTGCCATAATAACCAAGACCCACAGCTTCATTTTCTAAACTCTGACAAGCTTTTTGCAAAGCTTCTGTAAAACTTCTTCCAATAGCCATTACTTCGCCTACACTTTTCATTTGTAACCCAAGTGTATCGTTAGCGCCTTTAAATTTATCAAAATTCCAGCGAGGTACTTTAACGATCACATAATCCAGTGCCGGCTCAAAATAAGCAGAAGTTGTTTTTGTAATTTGATTTTTTAATTCGTCCAAACTATAACCAATGGCTAATTTCGCGGCAATTTTTGCTATCGGGTAACCGGTTGCTTTTGAAGCCAGTGCCGAAGATCTACTAACGCGCGGGTTAATCTCTACTGCAATCAATTCTTCTGTTGCCGGATTCAGTGCGAACTGAACATTACAACCCCCTGCAAAATTTCCTAAAGAGCGCATCATTAAGATAGCTTTATTGCGCATCTCTTGAAAGGCAGTATCACTAAGGGTCATAGCGGGTGCCACCGTAATAGAATCACCGGTATGAACACCCATAGGATCTACATTTTCAACAGTACAAATGATGACTACATTATCGTTTTGGTCTCTCAATAGCTCTAATTCGTATTCTTTCCAGCCAAGTACAGCTTTTTCAACAAGTACTTCATGGATAGGAGAAGCTTTTAATCCACGATCCAAAGCAGCATCTAGATCATCTTTAGTATGTACAAAACCACCACCTGTACCACCTAAGGTAAATGAGGGGCGGATGACCAATGGAAAACCTATTTGTTGTGCAAATTCTTTTCCTTCTAAAAAACTATTCGCAACATGGCTTGGTGCTACTGCCATGCCAATTTTTACCATCAACTGACGGAACTTTTCTCTATCCTCCGCGGTATCAATGGCCGCTACATCTACCCCAATTAATCGGCAATTATATTTCTCCCAAATACCTAATTCATCTACTTCCTTACAAAGATTGAGCGCTGTTTGTCCGCCCATAGTTGGTAATACCGCATCAATTTCATTTTCCTGTAAAATTTGCTCAATACTTTCTGCAGTGAGCGGTAAAAGGTATACTTTATCGGCCATCATAGGGTCCGTCATGATAGTGGCCGGATTACTATTAATGAGAATTACTTTGATTCCTTCTTCCCGTAAACTGCGCGCAGCCTGAGAGCCGGAATAATCAAATTCGCAGGCTTGACCGATAATAATGGGACCAGAACCGATAATCAACACCGATTTAATAGAAGTATCCTTGGGCATGGTATAAAAAAATAAATTGTGCAAATGTAAGCTGTGGAAGGCAAACCTTTGCAAAAAGAACTTGTTATAAATAAACTTAATATTTGCAGTATGGCATTACCGATAGAAGGCAAAAAAGCACCCGCATTTAAATCAGTGGATCAAAATGGAGATCCTATTGCTTTGGCTGATTATTTAGGGAAGAAAGTAGTTTTATTCTTTTACCCCAAAGATGATACCCCCACTTGCACTACACAGGCTTGTAACTTGAGAGATAATTACGCAAAGTTGAAGGAGGAAGGGTTTGAGGTGATAGGTGTAAGTGTAGATTCTGTAAAAAGCCATAAAAAATTTGAGCAAAAACACCATTTGCCTTACCGCTTAGTAAGCGATGAAAAGCATACGATTGTTAATAAATATGGTATTTGGGGGCAGAAACAAATGATGGGACATACTTTTATGGGTACTTTTCGAACAACATATTTAATTGACGAAAAGGGAAAAATCCGTAAAATTTTGAATAAACCCGTAAGCAAATCGCACGCAGAAGAGATTTTAGCGGCCTGGAAAACTATTTAATATAGTATTTCGTATGTAATTGACCTGCGATATATTGCGGGAATTTATACCTTCAACCCAATAAAAAGCTCATTCTTGCGTTAAAAGCACGGAATAACCGTCTCTGCATGCCCAAAAAGAAGGAGCCGCTTAAGCAAATAAATCTGTTTATGGTTACACCCCCCATACCATCAGACGATCAAAAGCGTTTGAAAGAGCTCTATCGCTATGAGGTACTCGATACCACTTACGAAGATGAGTTTAACGATGTGGTGAAATTAGCTGCAACCATTTGTGGAACGCCCATTGCCCTTATTTCGTTGATAGATGCGAAGCGTCAATGGTTCAAAGCAAAATTGGGTATTGAGTTAAATGAATTCCCCAGAGAAATATCTTTTTGTGCCCATACCATAGCTTCAGATAATGAAGCATTTGAAATACCCGATACTACTAAAGATAATCGATTCTTTGATAGTCCGCTGGTTGTTGGTGAACCCTATATTCAATTTTATGCCGGTGTGCCTTTGATTAATAGGAACGGCTTTAAAATGGGAACCATTTCAGTAATGGATACCAAACCGGGTGAATTAAACCGAGAACAAATTTTCACTTTACAAACATTGGCCCGACAGGTAGTTAAGCTACTTGATCAAAATTTGTTGAATAAGCAGTTAGAACAGCAACGAATCAAGCTACAGCAACAAATGGAGTTACAGAATAGAATTCTTTCGATAATTGCACATGACGTTCGAAACCCTATTGGTGCTGTAAAATCTATCATTGAATTAAATGCTCGTAAAATTTTGAGTCAACAAGATTCGTTGGAACTCATGAATATGGCGGGCAAACAAATTGATGGTACGGTAGAACTCCTGAATAACCTCGTTGATTGGGGTTCTATGCAGATGCGCGGACAAGGATTTGAAACCGAGAAAGTGCATATGCGTACTTTAGTAAGCAATATGTTTAAGAGCTTTGAAGTAATGAGTTCTTTAAAGTCGAACATCATGGTGAACTTGGTAGATGAGGATCTATTTGTTCGCTCCGATATTAATGCAATGCGATTTATTTTGCGTAATCTTATCAGCAATGCCAATAAGTTTACGAAAGAAGGGGTGATCACGGTATATGCACATAAAGAGGAGGGTAAAGTAATGGTATCGGTAAGTGATACCGGTGTAGGAATGACGGCAGATATGCAATCTAAATTATTTGATGGGGATCATTATCAAAGCACTACCGGTACCGGAGATGAGAAAGGGAGCGGACTAGGACTTATTCTTACTAAAGATTTTATTGAAATGCTTGGCGGTACTATTAAAGTAGAAAGCCAATTAGATAAAGGCACATCGGTTTATTTGCACTTTAATGACAAATGATGGGAGAAAAAAATTATCTTGGGGAATGAAAAAATCATTCCCTTTTTTTATTTTATTACTCTTGGGTGTGCCATGTTTTGCACAAAAAAATAATAAAAAACTTACCAACGAAATCAACGAACTGCTTACCGGGTTTAAAGGTAATGTTGGTGTGTATGTTCACGATTTGAAAAGGAATAAAACTGTTGCTATTAATGCAGATACGATTTATCCTACGGCAAGTATGGTAAAAGTTCCTATACTGGTTGGGGTGATGGATAAAATAAAACGTGGCGAGCTCGACTATCATCAAACCCTTATCTATACTGATTCTTTATTTTATGATGATGGAGATGTAGTAGGTAATTTAAAAAATAATGCAAAAATAGAGTTGAGTAAGGTTATTATGCTCATGCTAACCACGAGTGATAATACCGCAAGTTTATGGCTCCAAAGTATTGCAGGTAAAGGAACACGTATCAATCAGTTGATGGATAGTTTGGGGTTGAAAGATACACGTGTAAATAGTAGAACGCCAGGTAGGGAAAATAATAGGGCTCAATATGGGTGGGGACAAACAACACCCCGAGAAATGGTACAGTTATTTGAAATGATTAGGAATAGAAAAGTGGTAAGTGACTCGTTGAGTACAAAAATGATAAGGTTATTAGGAAGAAATTATTGGGATGAACAAGCTATTTCACAAATTCCGGCCGATATTTTTATAGCTAGTAAGAATGGTGCCGTAGATGCAAGCAGGAGTGAGGTATTATATGTGAAGGGTAATGGCAAAGAATATATTTTTTGTATTTGTACAAAAGATAATGCCGATAAAAGTTGGGGCAATAATAATGAAGCCTGGTTATTGGCAATGAAGTTAAGTAAGTTGTTGTGGGAGCGATTGTAAATGATGAGTGTAACTATTAGCTGAATAGTTGGTAAATCAATAAACTCATTCCATATGCCAAGGAGGTCATATATATAAACTGGAACACAGGCCATTTCCAGCTTTTTGTTTCGCGTTTTACAATGGCAAGGGTACTCATACATTGCATAGCCAATGCATAAAAAATCATTAAAGAAAGGGCTGCAGGTAAGGTGTACACTTTTTTCCCATTTTCATGAACGGCAGCATTAAGTTTTGCTCGGAGTGAGGAATCATCCGATTCTTCCACGCTATATAAGGTAGCCATTGTTCCAACAAATACTTCGCGGGCTGCGAATGAGGTAATAAGTGCAATACCTATTTTCCAATCATAACCAAGAGGCTTAATTACCGGTTCAATAGTTTTACCCAATATACCGGCATAAGAGTATTGCAGTTTTTCGGATAAAAATTGTTTTTGGAGAGAGTCTGTTTTAGTAGGTTGAGCCGCAATAAGGGCAGCATATTTTGTTTTTGTTTTCTCCATCTTATTGCCGGGGCCATAAGAACTTAAAAACCACAGCAATAAACTGATTACCATGATTACTTTGCCCGCATCTGTTACAAATATGCGGGCCTTCTCAATCATAGTAGTACCCACATTCTTCCAGCGGGGTGTACGATAAATAGGTAATTCTAAAATAAAAAAACTCTTCTCTTTAATATTGATAAAAAACTTGAGTATATAACTCATGGCTAATGCCATAAAAGTGCCCAGGAAATATAAACCCATCATCACCAATCCTTGTAAACTCAAGAATCCAAAATAATAGGTATCATCAATTACCAAAGAAATAAGAATCGTATACACCGGTAAACGCGCACTACAACTCATTAGCGGTGTGATTAAAATAGTAAGTAAGCGCTCTTTTTTATTTTCAATATTGCGGGCACTCATAATGGCGGGTACTGCACAGGCAAAACCACTGATCATGGGCATTACACTCTTACCATTGAGCCCCGCTTTGCGCATCAGCTTATCACTTAAAAAACTAATTCGCGCCATATAACCGGTATCTTCTAAAATAGTAATGAGCCCGAATAAGATCATTATTTGCGGTACAAATACAAGGATACCTGATAAACCGGCCATTAATCCATTTATAAATAAATTACTCCACCATGTTTCCGGTAAAACACTATTCAACCAACTACTTGCCCCTGCAAAGCCTGCTTCAATAGCATCCATCGGGAATCGCGCTAACCAAAATATACTCTGAAATAATAAAAAGAGTACAGCCAATAGAATAAGATAACCCCAGGTACGATGTAATAGTAGTCCGTCTAGTTTATCAGAAAATAATTTCTTTTCCAATGGACCTGTTTCAACTACATTTTTTTGCATGATTTGTCGAATACGACTATACCTATGCAATATTTCTTCAGCCTGGGTTTTAGTAGGATTGAATTGATGTTTAGCAATGATAGACCTGATCAATTTTTGCTTATCAGCATTTTGAATCAACTCTTCTCCATTGATCATTTGATGCAAGGAAGCGTATTCGCTGTTAACAGGAAAATGAGCCTGCATATCCGCTAATGCCTCTGGTGCCAGGTTACTTAAACTAATAAAATCTCTGTTTTTGCGTATGGAATCTTCGGGTACGCGAGTAAGTTGTGTAATTACTTTTTTTAGCTCATTGAGCCCCTTATTCTTTCTGGGATTTACTGCTACAACCGGGATGCCTAAGTCTGCCTCTAAACCACTGATATCAATTTTAATATCTTTTTTAGCGGCAATATCATTCATCGTAAGTGCCATAACAACAGGTACTTTCAAGTCGATGATCTGACTGCAAAAAAGTAAATTTCGTTTTAAGTTAGAAGCATCTGCTACAAGTACCACTAAATCGGCTCTTACTTCTTCATCGGCATTCATTAACACTTTATATGCCACCCACTCATCCGCTCTTCGGGGGTATAAGCTATAAGTACCGGGTAGGTCGATCAACTCAGCCGTTCTTCCACTTTCAAGTGTAAATGACCCGGTTTTTTTATCGACCGTAACACCCGGGAAATTGCCGACCTTTTGATTGAGACCGGTTAGGGCATTAAAAAGAGAGCTTTTACCACTATTAGGGTTACCCACTAAAGCTATATGTAGGGTTCTATTTTGCAAGTCGCAAAACTAAGTGCTGTTTTTTGGATAAGGTTACGATATCGGGAAGAGAATAAGAAGCTTTAACAATGTATTTTTGCGATATAAACTGTTTCTATGAGAAAATGGGTGGTTTTAGCAGTGATAAGTCCGGTTTTATTAGTTGCACAAAGCAAACGTAAGCAGCGTGCTGCATTGGAAAAGGAAGACGCACAAATAGTGGCCAATTTGCAAAAATACGTTCAATATTTAGCCGACGATAAACTGGAAGGAAGAAGAACCGGTACTAAGGGTGAACTATTAGCAGGGGAATATATTGTAGCACAATATAAACAGCTTGGTTTGTTACCGGCGGGCTCCAATGGATATATACAAGAATTTGAAATTAATGAAGGGAAGCAGATCTTGGATAATAGTTTTTTAAAACTTGATGGAAAACTGCTGGAATTAAATGAAGATTATATACCACTGGCATTTAGTAAAGGCGGAAGTATAAAAAGTGCTCCCTCTATGGCTATGAATGAAAGTGGTATGCCATGGTTTAAAGATGTTAAAGATGTTTTGGAAGACAATAAAACCAATCCGCATTTTGATATTGAGGCATTCATTAAAAGAGAGGTAGCAAATGCAGCAGCTAAAAAAGCTACTGCACTTTTTTTATATAATAGTTCTGTATTAGTTGATAATATTCAATTTAATAAAAACGACACCTCTGCCATTACTCCTATCCCCGTTATTTATTTTACAAAAGAAGGGGTCAAAAAATATTTGTATGATCATACAGCTTCGATCAATATAGAATTAGAGCTTGGTTTTATAAATAAAACCCGCAAAGCACATAATATTATTGGTTTAATAGATAATAAAGCAGCTAACACAGTTATACTTGGGGCACATTATGATCATTTAGGTTTTGGCGAAGATAAAAATGCACTTGATACCGGGCATATTATTCACAATGGTGCCGATGATAATGCCAGCGGTACGGCTGCATTAATGGAGCTAGCTCGATTACTCAAAATAAAATCACCCATAAATAATAATTATTTAATCATGCATTTTTCAGGGGAAGAACTGGGTTTATTGGGAAGTAAATATTGGTTAGAAAACCCTACTTTAAAAATAAATGCCAATTATATGATTAATATGGACATGGTAGGAAGATACGATACAGCCAAAAAACTTACTATTGGTGGTTATGGAACATCACCCGAATGGGGTATAACAATACCTGCAGCAGCCAGTGGATTTGTATATAAAATAGATAGTGCAGGGAGTGGGCCTAGTGATCATGCCAGCTTTTATAGAAAAGATATTCCGGTTTTATTTTTATTTACCGGAAGCCATAGTGATTATCATAAATCAACTGATGATTGGGATAAAATAAATTATAAAGGGCAAAAAGATATTGTACGTTTAGTGTATAAAACCATTGAACTCACCGATGCAAAAGGGAAGCTCGTTTTTACTAAAACTGCTGAGCAACAAATGGGGCGTGGTGCTCGTTTTACAGTTAGCTTAGGGGTGATACCTGATTATGGATTTTCAGGTACCGGTATGCGTATTGATGGTGTTAGTGCCGGAAAGATAGCCGAGAAAACAGGATTACAAGCGGGGGATATATTATTACAATTAGGGTCATATAAGTTTGTAGATGTAAACAGTTATATGCAAACACTTGCAAAGTTTAAGAAAGGCGATAAAACAATACTCTTATATAAAAGAGGTAATGAAGAAAAGCAAGTAGAAATTGAATTTTAATAGTTCGTATGAAACTGAGTTTAGATGTTGATTTAATTAATGAGGAGTTTTTTGAAGGGACTCGTTTGCTCGGTATTACTGCAACAGTAAAAAATTATCAGTTTTGTATGCAACTCAATAATAAGCTAGGATATAATTTTAGATTGAATCCAGAAATTGAGATACAATTGAAAAGAAAAAATCGAAATTATTTTTTTTCTATCTATCAATTTAAGGAACCTACAACACCCCTAACACATTATCTCTATCAAAATCAATTTGATGGAGAATATTTATTACCAGAGTTCAAGCATATGGATTTTTTATGGTTGATGAAAGATGATTATGTTGATGAAGAAAAATGCAATTGGATTTTACAAACGGTACGAAATTTGAGTGGGGTACAGCTCGTTGCTGAATTAACCAATGAGCAAATTAAGAACAAAGGGAATATGATTTTTTAAAATATATAGTATGAAATGGGAAGAAAAAGATAATTCATTATACCGAAAATTCACATTCAATGATTTCTCAGAAGCTTTTGCCTTTATGACGCGGATAGCTATAGAGGCAGAAAAGATGAATCATCATCCTAAGCTCACCAATGTTTGGAATACGGTAGAAGTGTGGTTGAATACGCACGACGCAGGTAATACCATTACGGAACTGGATCGCACACTTGCTTCCAAAATTGATGGATTGTTATAAATCGATTTTTATCCTTTTACCTTCATATTCCGTAAGCCTGCCTATTGGCTTTGCGAATGCTGCTAAGCCAAACTCATTTAAAACTTTAGTACAATCTGTAAAGGCATCTTCACTTACTGCGATCAGTAACCCCCCATTTGTTTGGGGGTCGGGTAGTAGAGAAAAAGCCTCCATTACATCTACTCCTTTTTCAAACTGTACTTCCTTGCTATACGCATTCCAGTTTCTATAAGTAGCGTCGGGAACAACACGTTGCGTAATAAATTTCTTAGCAGCAGGAATAATGGGTATTTGTGAATAATTGATGGTAGCACCTAAGTTACTTCCTGCGGTCATTTCCATTAAATGACCAATAAAGCCAAAACCTGTAATATCTGTAATCGCATGAACCCCTTCTATTTTTCCTAATGCTCCGCCTACTTTA
This sequence comes from uncultured Flavihumibacter sp., assembly GCA_902168225.1. Classification (GTDB taxonomy): domain Bacteria; phylum Bacteroidota; class Bacteroidia; order Chitinophagales; family Chitinophagaceae; genus Sediminibacterium. The sequence goes on from CABHOW010000124.1 coordinate 12,516, forward strand.
TTGAGTTGCGTGAGTTGTTCTACCATTAGTTGAAGATCAGCTTCTTCCAAAATACCTCTTTTTTGAGCTGCAGCTAATATGCCAATTCCAATAGGTTTTGTAAGTAATAGTAAATCGTTGGGTTTTGCGGAATTATTTTTTTTAATATGAGCCGGATTTATTTCACCGGTAACGGCTAATCCAAAAATGGGCTCCGAAGAGTCGATACTATGTCCACCGGCAAGAGGAATACCGGCTTTTGAGCAAATATCTCTCCCCCCCTCAATTACCTGTTGTGCAATAGCGGGTGGAATTTTATCGACGGGCCAACCTAAAATAGCCAATGCCATTAATGGGTTACCACCCATGGCAAAAACATCACTTATGGCATTAGCTGCAGCTATTTGTCCGAATACAAAAGGATCATCTACGATCGGAGTAAAAAAATCTGTGGTACTGATAATGGCTTTATCGTCGTTTAAGAGATAAACAGCGGCATCGTCGTTCGATTGATTGCCTACCAATAATTTATCCGTAAAAAACGGTTGCTTATTAGATTGAAGTATTTCTTGTAGTACGGCCGGCGCAATTTTACATCCGCAACCTGAGCCGCGGGAGAAAGCAGTAAGTCTGATCGGTTCCATCGTAAGTTTTACTCAAAGCTAAATAAATACTAATAAGTCAGCCATTCTACCTCCCCAAATTGGAAATGATGAGTAATGCCTGCTTCTACCACTAATTCGCCGCGTGTATTAACTTCTTTGATAAGGTAATTAGCAATGGCATTGTTCTTTTTGAGCTTTACCATTTCATTCCGTTTAAACAAATAGCTATTGAACGCTTCGAGTTGTTGATGCATATTATCTACAACTAAGGAAGTATACCGATCATTTAAAAACACACATAATTTTTTAGCAAGCTCAACGGGTTCATACTCCTTTCCTGTAATTTGTTTAATGGAAACCGCTTTTTTAGTGATTTCCGGAAATGAATCCTCATTAATATTCAACCCAATACCTACAACTGCAAATTGTGGAATTCCCTCGCGAACGATAGTTTCGATTAAAATGCCGCCTGCCTTTCTGTCACGCCAATAAATATCATTCGGCCACTTTATATATAATTCATCCGGAATAATGGGTTTTAATAAATCGATACAAGCTAAAGCAGAAAAGCAGTGTAAGCCAAAAATGGGACTAGACGCTAAAGGCTTTATATTAATAATTACAGATAAAATCAGGTTTTTTGATGGGCTTGCTTGCCATTTTTTACCTCTTTGCCCCTTTCCATCAAATTGGTGGTGGGCAAAAAAAGCGGCTCCATGTTCAGCCAAATTTGCTTGTAACTGGCTCATGGCATAAATGTTGGTACTATTTACAGCAGATAATTCTATAAACGGTTCACCAATCGTGGTTTTAACAGGTAATCCTAACAAAGAATTGTTATTTTTGACGAAGATAAGGTTAACATTTATTCATTAAACCCTTCATTATTGGAACCTCTTTCAGTGCTTTCATCCCGCGAAAAAAAAACGATAACGCGGTTATCCAGAAATTCTAAAATTTTCAAAACGGTTATTCAGGCTATTCTTGATAAAAAGGGAGAACATGTAATTAGTTTGGATTTACGCAAAATACCTGAAGCTTCAGCCGATTTTTTTGTTGTTTGTGAGGCATCCAGTACTACCCAAATAAAAGCGATAAGCGATTTTATAGAGTTGGAGGTCAAAAGAGTATGTAACGAAGTACCCTATAAGCATGAAGGAAAGCAGGCCGCACAGTGGGTTTTAATAGATTATATAAATATTGTAATACATGTAATGCATCCGGAATCGAGAAGGTTTTATAAACTGGAAGATATGTGGAGCGATGCTATTGCACAGGGGCATGAATAATAAATTACCGAACTTTTATAAGGCTTAAACATTATATTTAATAGTAGACAAGAGGAGTATTTATGGCACAGGAAAACAAACCGCAGAAAAGCGGACCGAATTTTGAAAAAGGAGAGAGCCCCAAAAAAGGCCCGAAATTCAGTGTATATTGGATTTACGGAATCTTATTGATTTTTATATTGTTCGCACAATTGATGCGTTTCAGTCCCGATCTCACCACCATTTCTCAGATGGAGTTTATCAATAACATGCTGAAAAAGGGAGATGTACAACGCTTTGATATCATAGAAAATAAGAAAAAAATCAGGGTTTATATTTTTCCCGATAGCTTAAGCAAGGATTATTATATAAAGAAGTTCAATAAAGATCTAAGCAAGGATAAATCTAAGGTAACCAATGTTCCTCTATTTGAATTTGGTTATGCCGATTATAAGGTATTTGCAGATGATTTAAAAGATGCTTACAAAGCAGTACCCAGTTTAACCGAAGTGCCTTCAAAAATTGAGGCTGATCCGGAATGGTTCGGTCCTGTTTTTAATACCGTATTATCACTTTTACTAATTGTTGGTGTTTGGGTTTTATTGATGCGTAAAATGGGCGGACCAACAGGTGGTGGCGGTCCCGGCGGCATTTTCAATATAGGCAAATCGAAAGCAACGCTATTTGAAAAGGGAACCAAAGTTAATATCACATTTGCCGATGTAGCAGGTTTGGATGAAGCCAAAGTGGAAGTGATGGAGATCGTAGATTTTCTAAAAAATCCAAAAAAATATACCTCATTAGGTGGTAAAATACCCAAAGGTGCTTTATTGGTAGGCCCTCCCGGAACGGGTAAAACTTTGTTGGCAAAAGCTATGGCCGGAGAAGCACAGGTGCCTTTCTTTAGTTTGAGTGGTAGCGATTTTGTGGAAATGTTTGTGGGAGTGGGTGCCAGCCGTGTACGCGATTTATTTAAACAGGCACGTGAAAAAGCCCCTTGTATTATTTTTATTGATGAGATCGATGCTATTGGTAGAGCAAGGGGTAGAAACGCAATCATGAGTAATGATGAGCGTGAAAATACATTGAACCAATTATTAGTAGAGATGGATGGTTTTGGTGGAGATACCGGTATCATTATTCTTGCAGCTACTAATAGGCCCGATGTATTGGATAGTGCTTTGTTAAGACCCGGTAGGTTTGATAGACAAATTTCAATTGACAAACCGGATGTAAAAGGTAGAGAAGCCATTTTAAAGGTTCACTTACAACCTATTAAAGTTTCTGAAACCCTCGATTTACATAAGTTAGCAGAACAAACACCTGGTTTTGCCGGTGCAGATATTGCTAATGTATGTAACGAAGCTGCCTTAATTGCCGCCCGTAAAGGAAAAGAAGCAGTAGATATGAGCGATTTTCAAGATGCGATCGATAGAGTAATTGGCGGGCTCGAAAAGAAAAACAAGATCATTGCCCCACATGAAAAATCAATCATCGCCTATCATGAAGCAGGGCATGCGGTATGTGGCTGGTATTTAGAACATGCGTATCCTTTGCTTAAAGTTACGATTGTACCAAGAGGTACAGCAGCACTAGGCTATGCTCAGTATACACCTACAGAACAGTACTTATACAATACGGATCAATTGATGGATCAAATTTGTATGACTTTAGGTGGAAGAGCGGCGGAAGAAATTTTCTTTGGAAAAATTTCTACAGGAGCATCGAATGATTTACAACAAATTACGCGTATCGCTTATAGCATGGTTACTGCTTATGGTATGAATAAAAAAGTAGGTAATGTAAGTTTTTACGATCCTTCACAAGAAAACAGCTTCACCAAACCATATAGTGAAGAAACGGGTAAAATTATTGATGAAGAAGTTCGAAATATTATAGATGCTGCTTATGAACGAACACTGGATCTGCTTCGTGATAAAAGAGTTCAAGTGGAGACCCTGGCTAAAGAATTATTAGATAAAGAAGTATTGCATAAAAGCGATGTAGAACATTTGATTGGGAAAAGGCCTTTTGAGGAGAAAAAAATTCTCGAAATAGAACCAGAGCAAGTGAATGGTCATACGCAGACAGAATCGTCTACTAACAATACCGAGAATGCAGAAGCAACAGCATGAGTAATTCAAGAGAACAAATTTTACAAAAAATAAAACAGGCACTTCAAGATAAAGTGCCTGTTCCCTTTCCTGATGTACCGCTGAATCTAACTCAATTCAATACTTCAGAAGAGGAGGATCTGGCACTTGAGTTCGCGTCACATTTTAGTAATCTTCAGGGTAGGTTTTCTTATTGTAGTAATGAAGCCGAGTTAATCCTACAACTCAAAACACTAATTGAAGCCCGCAAATGGGACAAATTATTTTGTAGAGAAATCGAATTACAAAACAATCTGGCAACAGCAGGCTTAGGCTTACAATATTTCCATGATTTGAGTGGGTGCGATTGTGCAATAACCGGCTGTGAGTATCTTGTAGCCAGAACAGGTAGTATATTACTGAGCAGTGCCTCTGAAAGTGGTAGAACAACAAGTGTGTACGCGCCCGTACATATTTGCATTGCCTATAGTTCGCAACTGGTTCATGATATTGATGATGCCTTAATGCAGGTAAGAGCAAAATATGGAGCTCATTTTCCCTCATTGGTAAGCCTAGCCACAGGGCCTAGCAGAACAGCAGATATTGAAAAAACATTAGTTGTTGGTGTGCACGGACCAAAAGAAGTATTTTGTTTTTTAGTGCAGCAATAGTAAAAGTATGATTACTAAAATCCCATCCGGTAAAAAAATATATTTTCTCTCTGATTTTCATTTAGGGGCGCCAAATTATGCTGCTAGTTTGGAAAGAGAGAAAAAAATTATTCGCTTTTTCCAAGAAATAGAACATACGGCTGCCGCTATTTTTATTGTGGGAGATATATTTGATTTTTGGTTTGAATATAAAAAAGTAGTACCCAAATATTACACTCGACTTTTAGGTAAATTAGCTTCATTAACAGATAATAATATTCCTGTTTACGTTTTTAGTGGTAATCATGATATGTGGATGAGTGGCTATTTCGAAGAGGAATTGAATATACCGGTATTTCACGACCCTAAAGAATTTGTGTGGAATGGAAAAAGATTTTTAGTAGGTCATGGAGATGGGTTGGGGCCTGATGATCATGGCTATAAATTCTTAAAAAAAATATTCCGTAACCCAATTTGTAAATGGTTATTTAGCATGTTGCACCCCAATTGGGGAATCGGTATGGCTTACTACTTCAGTAGAAAAAGTAGGGAGAAAACCGGTACTTCCGATCAAGCTTTTTTGGGGGAAGATAATGAATGGCTGATCCTTTATTGTAAAGAAATACTAACCCAACGAGAGATTGATTATTTTATTTTTGGGCATAGGCATTACCCTATAGATTTCACTTTGAATAATAATAGCAGGTATATTAATTTGGGGGATTGGATCCGTAATTTTACTTATGCAAGTTTTGATGGTGAACTAGTTGAACTTAAAAAATACGAGTAAGATTATGGAAAAAATATTGGAACAAATTATTTTAGATAATCAGATAAAAAATTATTTATACGTT
>CABHOW010000125.1 GCA_902168225.1 uncultured Flavihumibacter sp.
GTGTTTGATGATTATAACATACACTCCGGAAGAGGCGCTATAAAAGAATGGATTGAAAAAACCAATTATAAATTTAATAATATACTGAAGCCGATTGCCTATACTAAGATTGGCTCCTCTATAATACTTGATGTAGAAGTATCAGGCACATTTGACCAGGGACCGCTTATGCTGGGCTATCATTTTAAGCTGGCTGGCGGAAAGATATACTCGCTATTGATAACGAATATAAATTAAGATTACTCAAACTGAATAGTTCCTTTACCGTCGATATTAGTTCTTTTATCAAAAACAAAATCTACGTAGTTGGCTTCGCCCTTCTGTCCTTTGATCTTTTGTTTGGCGCGACCGTATTCCTGTCCGGCAGGCGAGAAAACTTTTACAGTAACTTCCCGGTCAATATTCTCATTAAAGATGAGGTAGGCAGTTAATATATTATCGGTAGAACTGTCGGTACTGTTGATAACCATCTTTCCTGTTTGCAACCCTTGCTTCGTTAATTGTTCAGAGAGCTTAACTTCATTTTCAAATGTTTTTTCCACTCCTTTCGAAACGCCATTAGCGAATTCAGAACCCGCTTTTCCTATTACTTCGCCGGTTTTATTTACCGTTTCTTTCGTTTTTTCTTTAGCCCAGTTACAGGAAGCTGATATAAGGGCAAGAGATATAATAAGGTATTTCATTATTTGAGATTTAGGGGAACAGGTATAATTTCCAGAGGGGAAGATACATAGAAAAGCATTACTATACAATACGCATACCCCAGGTAATCACATATCCTGCAATATGCACCAGCAGTAATTAAATTTGTCTAAATTGTTAGCGGTTAATAATGCGTAAAACGACTGTTCATTCATGAGATAGGTATAAAATATATAAAAGCTCATGAGAGGGAACCAGATTAACCAAAATGTATCTTCACCGTCTGGTAAAACAGCCGGCTTTGTTGCGCCTGTTCAGTAAAGCCCTGTAAACCGAACAAACCGGCGGCATTGCCTTTATTGATGGCAATTTCCAGGTAGCCGGCGGCGTTAAAGAGCGCAAGCTTTTCGCCTTCGGGCACATCGGCATAGGTATCGGCAACTTTATCAATTACTTCATTACGTTTGAACACGATCTTGAAGGGACGGCCTTTGCGATGTTCTTCAAACTGTTCGCGGGTAATGTTTACTATAATATTCTCGAAATGGTCAATAAAAATGATCTGCCCTTCCATCCAGTTCTCACCAAAAAGCGGCCGTAAATGGTTCTTTTCAAGAAAAGGCACATCGGGCATGCCTATCTCCTGCATGCTGGCGCCGGCATGTATCTGCTGAATGGCCTCCCCCATGATCTTGGTTAAATACAGGGTATTTTTTATGGCCTTGGGATCAAGCGGTAAACCTATGATCATTTCCGGTTTGTCTTCCAGTATCATGTTGAGCAAACCGTTATCGGCACATAAGATATATTGCTCCTGGTGCCAGGCCAGCAAAAGCTGTTCGGGCTTTTTTTCAAACAGGTTTATCAGCAGTAAGTGAAAAGTGTAGGGAGGAAACTGTTTGATGGAATTGCGGCAGATGTACGCTGCCTGCGGATAATTGAACGGTGAAATTGTATGTGAAACGTCAACCAGGGTAAATGCCGGGTTGGTTTGCAATAATACGCCTTTTACTGCACCCACCAGGTAGTCTTGCATACCAAAGTCAGAAGTGAGGGTTAGTAAAGGCATTTATGAAATTAAAAATTTAAAATGAAAAATGGGAAAGCGTGAATACAACCAGAAAAGATGAGAAATGAAGATTACTTTTTCATTTTTAATTCTTCATTTCTCATTTGTCATTTATTTTGAAAGCTGATTATTCTTAAAAAAGAATTTATAAACCAGCTTATCTGTTAGCGAGGGGAATAATTTATTCATAAAGATGGTTCTTTTACCATTAAAGGTAAGAACAAGCGTACGTTTACGATGTTCAATTGATTTAAGGATTTCTCTTGAACATTCTTCTGCGCTCATCAGGCTGGCCTCATCGAGCGGCGATTCACCCTGAGGGTTACCCTGCTCATTCAACGCTACATTGCGTATGTTGGAGGCTGTAAAGCCCGGACAAACCCACATAACGTGTACGCCGGTATGCAATAATTCGGTACGAATGGCTTCGAGCCAACCCTGCAGGGCAAATTTAGAAGCAGAGTAAGCGGCGCGGCCGGGCAAACCCCGGTAACCGGCAATGGAAGAAACGCCTACAATGGTTCCTTTGCGTTCCAAAATGGAGGGTAAGGCATATTTGGTACAATACACGGAACCGAAAAAGTTCACGTCCATTACTTTTTTGATAACTTCAATATCGGCATCGTTAAACAGGGCCCGCATGCTGATACCGGCATTATTGATAAGGATATCTATGCCGCCGAAAGTTTTAATGGTAGATTCAATAAAGCGTTTGCAATCGCTTTCTTTACTAACATCGCAGGTGATGGTATGCAGCATTACGTTGGCGTGCTGCAGTTGCAGCTGGTATAATTTGTCGTAATTACGAGCGCAGGTAGCCACTTTTGCCCCTGCGGCAATACAAGCGTCAACCAGGGCCCTGCCAATTCCGTCGCTTCCACCCGTTATAACTACAACCTTATCTTTTAAAAATGACATAACGTTACTTTTGTAATCACAAAAATAGCGGAGTTAACCCGCTGAAAAAATACAAGTTGAAGAAATAGTTCAGGATTTTTTTTCAAAAAATTTGGTGTGATATGAATTTCCCCTATTTTTGCACTCCCAAATTAAACGCACCGACACAAAAGAGGCAATAAGAAGAGAATGAAGGAGTTGGGAGGTAAATTGGGGAATAAGTTCTTAGAATAATTAAACTTTTATAAGGTTGATCTCGTAGCTCAGTTGGTAGAGCACATCACTTTTAATGATGGGGTCCTGGGTTCGAGTCCCAGCGGGATCACAGAAGCATAAGAGGCTATCAGAAATGGTGGCCTTTTCTTTTAAAGATAAAAGGGAGTTAATAACTTCCATCGGGATATTAGGTTGATCTCGTAGCTCAGTTGGTAGAGCACATCACTTTTAATGATGGGGTCCTGGGTTCGAGTCCCAGCGGGATCACAGAAATTTAAAGGCTATCAGAAATGGTAGCCTTTTTTTATGCTCAGTTGGTAGAACATAACACATTTTAATACCGGGGTCTCCCGATTCGAATCGGGACGGGATCACAGAAATTTAAAGGCTATCAGAAATGGTAGCCTTTTTTTATTCTTAGGTTTGATCCCATGTTTTTAAACATTCCGCAAAAGTAGCTCACGATACCTCATCTGTTCCTAAATATGCGCTATTAATAACCAACTATGGTGCGTAAGTAGCTTATTATGCCGCATTTTGACCTAACTATGCATTAACGGTAATTAACTATGCGGCATTCCTGACTAACTATAAGATATCTATAATTAATTATGGCGCATAAGTAGTCAATTTGGTACAACC
>CABHOW010000126.1 GCA_902168225.1 uncultured Flavihumibacter sp.
ATTTTAGATAATCAGGTAAAAAATTATTTATACGTTGCACTGGTAATATTCTTAGGACTATTATTTAAAAGAATCCTTTCTAAATACTTAGCCCGTTTATTATTTCGCTTTATTGGTAAAGCCGGTAATTCTATTGCCCGGGAATCATTCTTAGAACTAGTAGTTGAGCCACTAGATTATTTCTTGATATTACTAATTACTATGGCATCTTTTGAGAAACTGAAATTTCCTACAGTTCTCAATATTGCAATTTATAAAATCTCATTACATAATATAATTGATGCATTAGCGAATGGTATTATCATAGTTGTTTTTATCTGGTTGGTAAGACGATTTATTGATTTCGTTGCTTTAATATTAGAAACAAAAGCTAATCTCACCCCGAATCAAACAGATAATCAGTTTATCATTTTCTTTAAGGATTTTTTCAAAGCTATTGTTGTAATTATTGGTGCTTTACTGATTATCCGCTTCTCCTTTAACAAGAATATCAGTAGTGTATTAACCGGACTAAGCATCGTAGGTGCTGCAGTTGCCTTAGCTACTCGGGAGAGTATGGAGAATCTTATCGCCTCCTTTATAATATTCTTTGATAAACCCTTTACAGTGGGTGATCTCGTAAAAGTAAATGGCTTTTCCGGAACAGTTGAAAAAATAGGATTGAGGAGTACTAGGATTCGCACGCTGGAAAAAACATTTATTTCTGTTCCTAATAAGCAAATGGTTGATACCATTGTAGATAATATATCACTCCGTACGCAGAGAAAGGCGGAGTTAAAAATTGAAATCGATATTAATGCCAGCTCACAATCAATTCATAACTTATTATCAGTTATTAAAGAGAGATTGATTCAGCCTTTTGTACAAAGTCCGAAAGTTTATTTAATTGATACCGGAAAGAATGCGCATGTAATATCTTTAGAATATTTTGGTTCTATGGATGAAACGATGGATCAATTCTTAAATCAAAGAGAAGCAGTTTATCTAATGGTTATTTCTACTATCGAAGAAAATAATATAAAACTTGCAGGAGCCTCAACCGATATCGTTATTAAAGAACGATAAAACTTAGTTATTGAGCGAGGCCTTTAGGGCTAATAAAAACTCTTTTAATCCTGTTAGGGTATTAATTAATTTCGTTTCCTTATCAATTTTTTGCTTATTAGATTTCAAATAAGCTTTAGCCCCTTCGATCGAAAACTTTCGTTGCCGAAGCAAGAAATAAATAAGCTGTAAATTTTTTATATCTTCTACTCTAAATAGCCTATCTCCTTTACGCGTTTTACGGGGCTGTAAAATATCAAATTCATTTTCCCAATAGCGCAATAAGGATGTGTTTACTTTAAACCAGCCTGCTACTTCACTAATGCTGTAATATAATTTTTGTGAAAGCGTTTGCTCGTCGGGTACTTCTATTAAATCTACCGCTGCATCAATTTCTTTAAAAGACTTTCTCCCTCTTTTTCCTTCCTCTTTTTTCAGCTTCACTACAATCTGCTCATTGGCATATACCACTTGTGCCGGCTGTTCTATTTTTTGAGTTTTAACGGAAGCTGGAGTTGATTTCTTTTTGGGAGACGACTTTTCGGTTATGGGTAACCCAAAAAGATCTAATTGCTGATGTACTGTATTTGCCACACCCTAAAATTAGTATTTCATATTTCAAATTTATGGGTCTTTGTGCGGGCGTGGAAAAGATGTAAGTATCTTGCGGTATGGCAGAGATTCAATCTATACTTGTTTGTGGTGCAGGCACTATGGGAGCGGGAATAGCTCAGTTATCGGCTGTTTCAGGCTATAGAACCCTACTATTCGATCTTAGTTCGCCAGTATTAATACGTGCAGAGCAACAAATTATTACTCAGCTTAATAAATTGGAAGAAAAAGGGGCAATAAGTGCAGAAGCTAATAAAGCTACTTACGAACGCATTCAGTTTACAAGCAATTTAGACTTGTGTAAAGCTGATTTAGTTATTGAAGCAATTATTGAGAACGTAGCTGTTAAAAAGGACTTATTTAATAAACTCGCTGCTTTAAACGGGAGCAAAACTATTTACGCATCCAATACATCATCGATCAGTATTAACAGTCTGGCAGAAGAATTTATGTATCCTCATCAATTCGCGGGGATGCATTTTTTCAATCCTGCACCCATCATGAAACTGGTTGAAATAATACAGGGAGAGCATTCTGATCCTACTGTAATTACCGTGTTAGTAGAAGTTGCCAAGCAAATGAAAAAAACACCTGTACGTTGTAACGATGCACCGGGTTTTATTGTGAATAGGGTAGCTCGGCATTATTATTTAGAGGCTATGTATATGGTAGAAAAAGGGTATTTGGCAATCGAAGAAGCCGACGCGATTCTAGAAGCTGCCGGTTTCAAAATGGGTCCCTTTAAATTGATGGATCTAATAGGGCTCGATGTTAACTATAGTGTAAGTAATATTGTTTGGGAGGCTCTTCAAAAACCTAAGCGATTAATGCCATCTTCTTTGCAAAAAGTAAAAGTAGAAGCAGGTGATTTGGGCAAAAAAACAGGGAAGGGATTTTATAACTATTTATAAGTTAATCGTTACTTCATTATCCCAATTACTTTTTACGGATAATGGTTTTGTGATCAGTTGAACAATTTCAGGTTGTTTTTTTGATTTAAAATTACCGGTATCCCAAACTCCATTTTTATTGGTATCGTATAGAATACGCATTTCATAGGTGCCTCCCCTGAAAAATTTTCTAAAGAGCTCACTATTATTGAGTGGAATAGATTCTATAAGCTTATCTGATTGTATAAATTGTAAAACCGGGTTCTGATTTAGTTTTAAATTGGTAAATCGTAACCTGATACTGCCATACTCAATCTCTTTTCTAGTACTAAAACGAATGGTATCCGCTTTTGGTAAGTTTATACCGGCGGTATCTGTAAATGCCTGCTTATCAAATACTAGCCTGAAATTATTATTTTCACGCCATCCATATTTTATTCGTACGATATTTTTAATGGTATCTGTTTCGATCGTGTAGTCGGTAACTCTTTTAAACAACGTGTCTTTTAACTGAATACCTGATGTATCAATTTTTTTCAACTTGCGGTTAAAACTTATTTCGAGAGGGGTAAGTAAGTCTTGTACACCGGTTTCTAAGTTTGTGCTATATTTTAATTTTTTATCGTCTTTAGCAGTACTGTTATTTTGTTTTTCTGTTTTTTTAACGGCTTCAAAAGCATATAGTGTGTCTGTAATATCAGACTTACTTACCGTTAGTACCTGTGACCTAAATGCGAAAAGCTTCGTGCTATCATCATATTTTTTTGTAAAATCATTTGGTAATACATATACGCGGTAATCGCCTGCTGCTAAATTGTAGAACTTGAACTCCCCTTTACCGTTTAGTCTGGTATAGTATCTGGCTTTTTCTTTTATAATAGCGGTATCGCTTAAATTTCGATGGAGTAATACAATTAATGTACTATCCACTTTACCTTTTTCTGCTAATAGTACTTTACCGCTGTAGCTAAAATCATCTATTTTATTACCTGTTGAAAAAGTGTATTTGAAATTTTTAGCTATGTTCCCCTCATTCACATCTTTTATGGCATCTCCAAATAGAATGGTATAAGTAGTATTCGCATCTAATGTATCTTTAAAAACAACCGTTACATTTCTAAGTTTATAATCAAATCGAGGGGTACTTTTTATGGTAGGTGAAATAATAATATTTTCTTGTGCATTTTGAAGTGTAACAAACTCGTTGAAAGTTAGGGTTACCTGTTTGGGGGAAACATTGGTGGCAGAGTCTTTTGGGAACGCACCTATTAATACAGGTGCTAAGCTATCTCTCGCTCCACCCGAAGGGGGAATGATATTAGCACAAGCTGTAAACAATTGTATCATCATCCAAACGCCTAAAATCGTATAACCCTGTTTCAACATACTCATGCTACGAAATTAAATAGTTTTAGGCATCTTCACCGGTTTCTTCTTCATCGATAGGATGAAGTGCAATGGCTAATTCATTAGTTTTAACAAAACCACACCATTTACAATCGGGTTTACCACAACCTGTATAAAAATCGCGTTGTTGAATTTTTTGCCATACTGTTTTTATTTGTTCTGTAACGGTTTGAATGGAAGCCTCCGTAATGAGTATTTTTTCTTTTCGATATGTTTTATTTTTATCAGGCTCAATAAAGTCGAATTCGGCGCTAATAGCTTTCCAATCTTTCTGCTCATATTTATCCACTAATATCTTATAAAATACAGCTTGGCGCCAGTAATCACCACCAGTTGGTACCTCATCATCAGGCGCTCTTAGTTTTTTCTTTGCTTTATCAGGATCTCCGGTTTTATAATCCACTATATTAACCTGCTTTCCATCAAACTCCAACTTATCTAATTTACCTTTTAGCGGTATACCTTCTAGCGTTATATTCCGAATGGTTAACTCATTACTTACAATTTTATTCCAACTGGATATATATTTATCGTAGTAGTTACTCAGTATCTCTTGCCCGTATTCAATTCTTCTTGTGAACTGCTCTTGGGTAAAATTTTCGCGATGCCTATGCATGTACCAGGTAAATCCTTCGAGTAAAAAAGTTTTTTCAGGAAATACATTGGTAGCGCGCATTTGCTTAAAAAATTTATCCAAGGCATGATGTACTGCGGATCCAAATTCAGTTGCTTCGGATTTTCCGGAAGGAACACGTACGAGATTATTAAAATAAAACTGTAATGGGCATTTCAAATAATTATTCAGTGCAGTAACATTCATTACAAATTTATCGAGCAACTTATCAATAAAAGTAGCTTCAATCTTTTCGATTTCAGGAGCAAGTTTTTGTTCAAATTGTAAGGCGCTATAGGCACTAATGGTTTCTACGGGAAGCTCAATTTTTTTAATAGGTAAGGGGTGTTGCTCTCTAATTTCTGCAATAAATTGGCTGGGCTCTCTTAATTTCCCTGCTTTATCCGACTGATACCAGGATATGAATAAGTATTGCTCTGCCCGCGTTATGGCAACATAAAATAATCGCCTCAACTCTTCTTCCTCTGTTGTGGTATGAATAGTAGTGAATAAGGTATCGGGAAAACTATAACCACTAACAGGCTTCCGTTTCTTTTCCCAATTCGAACTATTAGATCCGGCAATAAAAACATACTCGAACTCTAAACCTTTAGAACCATGTGCTGTGAGTAGGTTGATAGCTTTATCGTTACCAATCGTTTGTACAATAGGAATAGCAATATTTTCTTGCTTCATCAAAGCGATAATAGCTACGAGTTTTTCCAGATCTAAAGAAGGGTTGCGTTGTGTTTCAACCTTAATAAAATCAAATAAACAATCTAATACTTGTAACAACCAATGTTTATCGGGATGCTGCATGATATATTTTAAGATCCCTGTTGTACGAATAATGGCCTCAAATAATTGTTGTAGGGTTGTATTGGGAACCAAAGCAATTAAGGCCTCAAGAGATACTGTAGCCGATCTCAGCCCTTTTATTTCTGTTGTAAATAGATCTTTAGCAGGCGTATTTATTTTCTCATTAATTAATTCCCTTAAACTGCACTTATTGGGTAGGAATTGCCTATCTGCACGCTCTGCACTGAGCTTTGCTATATCAATAGATGAGATACCAAACCAACTAAAATGAAGTAAATTAAAAAGCATTTCATCTCCCCCAAAAGGGGTATCATGCTCAGCGGCAAGATATTCCAGTATTAAAATTAATTGTTGGGCAAAGGGAATATGTAAAAGGTTGAGATTTCTTTTAGTATATACCGGTATTTGTTTGAGTTTGAAATATTGTGCCAGCTCTTCTCCATATTTATTCTCCCGATATATTATTGCTATTCTTCCCGGAGAAATATTTTTTTCGAGTAAATGGCTAACTGCTTCACAAATACCGATCATCTCTTGCTGTGGATTTAGGTATTCCTGAAACGAAGGCTCAATGGCAAGATTTGTATAATTACTATTAGCTGCAGTTAGTTCTTTTGATAAATTATCGATAGCATTTACCAAACGTTCTTTATTATTATCGATAAGTGTTTTAGCAATATCCAAAATGGGCTGAACGGATCTGTAGTTTTTGGTAAGTACAACGGTGCGAATGGTTTGTTTATATCTATTGGCAAAATCAACCATATTAGATACGTTAGCACCTTGAAAACGATAAATACTTTGATCATCATCTCCCACCACAAAAATATTTGGCTCATCCCAATAACTTATGAGCAGTTCTACTATTTTATTTTGTGTACCGCTAGTATCCTGATATTCGTCTACTAAAATATACTGGAACTGTTCTTGATATCTGCTTAGTAATAGTGGTTGTTCCTGAAATACTTTAATTACCCAATTGATCATATCATCGAAATCGTAGAGATTTCTTTTACGCATTAATTCCTGGAAGCGATCGAACTCATTAACGGCTGCTCGCAGCTTTTCCATTTTTTCTTTCTCTTCAGCAATTTTATTTTCTTTCAGATCTCCTTTTTGATATCCTTTTCCCGATTTCTTATAAATAAATTCATCTCTTGTAGGAATATCTGCCAAATATTTATCGATGGCTGTATTGATTACATCGGGGGTCCAGCCTTCCCTTTTCATATTGGCAAATAAGTGTTGTAAATTGCCAATTTCATAATATACATCTCCTCTATATCTCTTAAGCGGATGATTTTTAGGAAAGGAGTCGATCAGTTGTGTAAAGAGCTCAATACGTTGTAACTCAGAAATAGGATCGAGCGCTGTTTTTTCAAAGAGCGATAAATTCTCTTGAATTACATCATTACAAAAAGCATGAAAAGTATAAATATTTACTCTGTAAGCATCGGCACCTATAAAACCTATTAGCCTCTTTCGCATAGCTATAACGCCAGCATCGGTATAAGTAAGACAAAGAATATTGTGCGGCTGAAAATCGGTAGTTTCTAATATTTTAGCGATTCTGGCTCCTAATATTTGTGTTTTTCCGGTACCAGGCCCGGCAATAACCATTACAGGACCTTCAATGTGATCTACTGCTGTTTTTTGCTCTGTATTTAATAATCCATAAATCTGCTCGAATTGCTCTTTTTGTACCAATCTGTTTTTCATCCCTTAAAGATAATATGAACCATATTATACTAATACTGTTATATTGGTAATAACATCATATGTCTCGGATTTATAGTCTTAAAACAGTTCAATCTATACCGGTTTCATTAGCATTAGCATGGGATTTTTTTAGTAAACCGGATAATTTAAAAGAAATCACTCCCAATAATTTGGGTTTCGATATCATTAGTAAGCATCATGGAAAGGAAATGTATGCCGGACAAATAATTGAATACCGCGTTAAGCCAATTTTGGGCATTCCCCTGTATTGGATGACGGAGATCACGCATGTGGTACCCAATCAATTTTTTGTAGATGAGCAACGCTTTGGTCCCTATTCACTTTGGCATCATCAACACCATTTCAAAGCCATTGATGGTGGGGTGGAAATGACAGATATTGTACACTATAAATTACCGCTGTGGATATTGGGAGATATAGCTAATTCCTTATTTGTACAAAATCAATTAAGAGCTATTTTCGAATATCGCTATACAGCAGTGGAAGCCAAGTTTGGTGTGTTTACAGGGGCTTCAAAAACCATATCTTTTGCTTAAATAGCTACTTTAACTCCAATAAAGGGCTTATATTATTATTGATATCCACGGTTGCCACACAAATACGCTTGTCTTTACTATCCGGTACATTTGTTAGATCAATGGTTGCCGCTTTATTTGTAATAACAACTTGTACTAATTGGCTATTTATGAATTTCACTTCTTTATCGGGCGGCAACACAAATACGCCAAAACCTTTTATTTGTAGTTTGCCGGTATACGTAAGTGTAATATTATTTCCGGATTTTTCTAGGGTTGGTTGCTCGGGGCTATCATTATTCAACCAAGGCATTGGAGGTACCAAAGCGGGATAATAATAATAGTTGTTTCGTAAACTATCGTTCCAGCCATTTGGGTTTCTTTCAAAAACCATGCTGTTAAAATACACACTTCCTTGTGTTGTATTATAAGCACGAAGCGCTTTTATTTGATTTGGTATCTCGTTTTTATTTTTCCAGGCTTCATTGGTTCCCGCCCTATAAATACCCATACCGATATAAATATGCTTTCCATAACCATGTTCATTCCACCATTTTAAGAGTACATCATAATCTGCAAGTTTGTGGCCTCGCTCCCAATATAATTGTGGTGTAACGTAATCAATCCAGCCTTTTTCCAACCATAATAAAATATCAGCATAGAGGTCGTCATAGTTTGTTTGTCCGGCTTTGGTATCACTTCCCATGGGGTCTTGACTTTTATTTCTCCAAACGCCGAAGGGGGATATGCCGAATTTTACACGCGGATTCGTTGCACGAATAGCGCGCTGTAATTGTACAATAATGCTATCGCAATTACTTCTTCTCCAATTGTCTTTTGTTAGACCGTTGCCAAATTGTTCAAATGTTTTTTGATCGGGAAATTCTTTGCCTGAGATTCTATAAGGATAAAAATAATCGTCCATATGAATGGCATCTATATCATAGCGTGCAACCAAATCTTTAACAATACGAACGGTATGCTCTCTCACTTCAGGTAAGCCCGGGTTAAAATATTTGGTAGTGCCATATACTACAAACCATTCGGGGTGAATTTTAGTAAGATGGGTGGGTGCTATGGATGATTTTATAATATTGAAAACAGCACGATAGGGGTTAAGCCAGGCATGAAATTCCATTCCTCTTTTATGCGTTTCCGCAATCATAAATTCAAGTGGATCGTAATAAGGGTTAGGAGGAAGTCCTTGCTTGCCTGTTAAGTACTCACTCCAGGGCTCATACTGAGAGGGGTAAAGTGCATCACCTGCCGGCCGAACCTGAACAATAACAGCGTTCATACCATTCTGTTGATGCATATCGAGTAAGCGTATAAATTCTGCCTTCTGGTCGGGAACAGAAATATTTTTCTTACTAGGCCAATCAATATTTTCTACACTGGCAACCCATACACCTCTGAATTCATAGTTTTTGTTTGTTTGGGATAATAACTGCGTATGCACACTGATTGCTGTAACAATCACCAAAAAAAAATACTTATTCATACAGTAAAGATAACTATTCTTGATTCGGCTCTCTTATTTTATCCAGTAGCCGGTTCAGTAAAAGGGCTTCCTCGTTCGATAAATTTTTTAGGATATTGTCTAATTGATGATTATGTATCTCTAAACGATCAAGCATTGTTAACCCCTTTTTGGTTATCTGTACATCAACAAGACGTTTATCTTCTAAGCAAAGTTTTTTCTCAACCAAACCTTTTTTCTGAAGGCGTTCTACCAGTCTGCTGGCATCGCTCATTTTATCCAGTAACCTCTCTCTAATTAAGCAGGTGCTAAGGGGTTTTTTACTTCCTTTTAAAATGCGCAGAATATTATATTGCTGAGGGGTGATATCTTCTTGTTGTAAAAACCTTTTTAACTGTTCTGTAAGCCAGTTGGCGGAGAAAATAATGTTTACGGTAGCTTTTTGGTATTCATTTCTGAATTGCTGTTGCTGAATGTCTTTTTCTATACCCACTATTAAGTTACTAGGTTATTAAGTAATGGCGTTAATCTTCCCAAACAGAAAGTCCTTCGCTACAATTAGCACAAATGTCGATGTTTTTTCGACTGGTCATCAGTTCTTTTCGGAATTGTTTATAGTTATCATTATGCCATATTTCTTTAAATGATTGTGTTTTTAAATTGCCTAATTGATGCATCGCATCTTTATCGAAACAGCAGGGTACAACTAACCCGTCCCAGGTTATCACATTGGCATGCCAGAGCTTCCAGCAATGATTGCTAAGCCCATTTTTTACTATTGTTTTACCGGTACGATCTTTTTTATATCTGCTATATTTTGAGATACTAGGTATCAGTTGATTAGGATCTTTTTCGTAGTCGTACACCTGCGCTGTTTTAAAGCGAACCTGGTCTACACCGATTTCCTTACCTAGTTTTTTAATAAGTTCAATTTGATGCTCATTAGGTTTTACAACCAGAAACTGGAAAAAAACAAAGGGTTTTGAGCTATTCAGCTCTTTTTTCCATTTTACGATATTTCGCGCTCCTTGCAATACCTTATCAAGTTTTCCGCCTACTCGATATTGTTCGTATACGTCTTGGGTAGTACCATCTATGGATATGATAAGCCTATCCAAACCACTTTCTACCGTTTTTTTGGCTTTTTCATCCGTAAGGTAGTGCGCATTGGTAGAGGTTGCGGTATAAATACCTTTTTTATGCGCATAAGCTACCATATCCAAAAAATCGGGGTTAAGATAAGGCTCCCCTTGGAAGTAGAATATCAAATACAATATTTCTTTATAAATATCATCGATAGTTTGCTCAAAGAAGTTTTTTTGAAGCATACCTGTAGGGCGGGTAAAAGCTCTTAAACCGCTTGGACATTCGGGGCAACGAAGATTACAGGAAGTAGTTGGCTCAAATGAAATGGAAATCGGGTAGCCCCATTGTAGGGGTTTGCCGATCATTCTGGATAACCAATAACTCGAATAAACTTTTACCCCGTTCCAACAGCGCCGGAAGCTCAGTTTCGACAATAAATTGAGGCTATCATTAAGATTGAAATAGGTCACATGGTAAAATTAATAGTTTCTGGTCGGGAAAATCGTCTCATTTTGGGTAATCCTTTAACAATTTCTTATTAAACCATTGACAAAATATTGTGTCAATTATATAGATTTTTGCATAGGCAACGTTAGAGTATAGGAAGGTATCTAATTTGTAAAGCCTTAACAAACCAAAAATCGTTTTGGCACGTAATTTGGAATGATTAGATTATAAATAGAAATTAAACTTTTTCTCATAAGCAGTTAGTTTTGGTTGCGGCCTCGATTTCCATCGGGGCCAATTTTTTTCCTCCCTACCAGGGTTATCAATAAACCTAGTAAACATCCACTCAAATCGGCTATAATATCCGCCAGCTCAAAAGATCTGCCCACTATAAATTTCTCTTGAATAAATTCTATGGAAATTCCATAGGCACTTAAAAAAAATAAGCTAATAATAAGTGTAAGAAATTTTGATTGAATAACCGTGCTTAAAAAATGCGTAAAAAGATAAAAAAGAGAGAAGAAAATAGAAATATGTACCAGCTTATCAAAGTGGGGGATCGTTATCCAAGCAAAACGTTTTAAACTTGTTTGCGGTAATGTAAATAAGTATAGTGTAATGCTAAAGAAAAGGATAAAGCTAGTAAATGCGCCTACAGGTTTGTTGAAAAAAGATTTTAGGATGTCCATTTCTCTAAAACTTTTCTCAACTGTTCAATTGTAAAAGGTTTTGTAACCATATCTTTCATTCCGGCTTCTAAACATTCTGCTTCTGCTTCTTTCACTGCGTTGGCAGTCATGGCAATAATGATTGGTGGTTTCGCTATGGTAGATTTCAATATGGTGGCAGAGGCTTCGAGCCCATCCATCTCGGGCATATGAATATCCATAAATATTAAATCGTAATTCGTTTTGGCAGCCATTTCTACAGCTTCCTTACCATTATTTGCGATCTCTATTCCATAACCGATTTTACGAAACATTTTAGTCGCTAATAATTGGTTCATGCCATTATCTTCAGCCACAAGCATCTTTAATGGTTTGTGTTTTGTTGTAGCCTCAGGCACAAAGGTCATGTTAGCTTGTTTAGCGTGCACTTTCTTCACTAAATTAATTTGTACCGGAATTATAAATTGGAAAGAAGATCCTTCACCGGGGGTGCTTTCAACCCAAATCCTACCACCCATCTCTTCGATAATTTTCCTGCAAATAGAGAGTCCTAAACCGGTACCGCTGTGTTTACGTGTTGCGGAGCTATCTATTTGGGTGAAGGGAACAAACAGCATTCGGATATGTTCTTCACTGATGCCAATACCGGTATCGGTGATAGAAAAAAACAACTCTTGTAAACTTTCGTCGATGATATTACTGTTAACAGAAACAGTAATTTTTCCTTTCTCTGTAAACTTAATAGCGTTCCCAATTAAATTCACTAATACCTGTTTGATCCTTGATTCATCGGCAATAATTTCTGCTTCTACTTGTGCGTCGATGGCTGTGGATATTTGAATTTCTTTTTTTAACGCTGTAATGCGAGGTGAACTGATGGCGATCACATTTTTTATAATGGCTTGTAAATTACAGGGGCCCTCCAATAGTTCCAGTTTATCGGCTTCAATTTTGGAAATATCCAATACATCATTGACAATTTCTAGCAAATGCGTGCTGCTCGACCTTAATGAGTGCATTAATTCGTCTTGTTCTTCATTTAATGTGGTATGCTGAAGTAGATCGATGGTGCCAATGATTCCATTGAGCGGCGTTCTGATTTCGTGACTCATATTAGCCAGAAATCTGGATTTTGCTTTGGTGGCCTCTTCAGCTTGTTTTTTGGTTTCAGATAAATATTCTCTTGACTCTTCTAAGTCGACTGACTTTTTAATCAAATTATCCCGTTCAATATTATAGGTCCGTTTATGTAAGCTAACTGCTATGCCAATGATACCTGTATGAAGTAAAATAGTAACCAATAAATCGGTTTTTCTCGTAGTACTATCGGGGTAAGCAATGATCCATTCCGGGTGTTTGTATTCAATATAACTTAAGCCAAGGATCAGGAGGATGGTTAATGCAATTAATGGGGAATGATAGTTTTTAGGGAGGATCAGTATTGCTGATACCATAATAAAAATAAAACCGCTTTTGGTTGGTCCTTCGATACCCCCATTTGAAAACCATATTGGCACGAAAAATAAAAGACAAAGAAAGATATATATGGGGCCAATAGGCTTGAATTTATCCCGATAACGGGATAGATAGAAAAAATAGAACGACATGATAACAAGCGAAAAAATAAGAGAATTTAACAGGATGTTCCTACCCAGTATCAGATTACTTATAAAACTGATGGTCATGGCAATGAACACCAGGAAAGTAACGAGGTTGAAAATCTTATTTTCTAGTGAGATTACAGGTTTCTTCAGACCTAATATTTTCTTGAGCTTATTATCGCGCATGTAGTACAAGAAATTATGATAAAGATAGTTTATCCTACTTTACCTGCTACATACATTTCTGAAAGGGTTGGGGAAGGGCTACCACCTTCTTTTTCTAGTGTAACGGCGAACATAGAGGCTTTAGGTATATTCTTCATTTTACACAAACCTGCACAATCGCTAATTACGCCGGCATCTACCGGTTTGCCGTCTACAATGGCCCAAAGTTGATATTGTTTACCTTTTGTGGGTTGAGGTAATTTATTAGGGAGGATGTATACGTCTCTAGATTTGGTATCCCAAAAAACGGTGGCAAAACTATTCTCCTTACCTGCAATACCGGGCATAGCCACTTTAAGCATAGCAGGGTCGGTCATCATTTGCATACTGTTATACAAATCAAGAGATTTGGTTTGCATCATTTGATTGTTTGCCTGAAGGGTATTTTTTTCAAGCACCAATGCTTCGTATTGGCTGGTAGTTTCTTTAAAGCGAGAATAGAAATATACATTTAAACCTGAGCTCACAATCAATAGAATAACAGCCGCAGCGGCTATCCAGCGAAAATTGAATGATATTATGGTTGGTTCTTTGGGTTCAGTAGCCGGTCTGAACTCAGACGTTAATTGTTCGAAAATAGCCGTTTTAACGACAGCAGGGGGGGGCGTGGCATTAGCTAGAGAAAAGGCCTCTAGAGAAGCTTCTGCTACATCAATTGCTGCTTTAATTTCAGGATACCGGGCAGCCAACTGCATCAGTTCCGAAACTTCTTGCTCATCAGCTATACCCATAATATAGCTTTCGATGACCCCGCTTTGTATATATGTATTTACATCCACTATTTTTCTTTCAACTGTTTACTTAATTGTTGTAAGGCGCTACGCATCCTTGTTTTAACGGTTCCTAAAGGTATTTGGAGTATGCCGGCTATCTCATCTTGTGTATAGCCTTGAAAATAAGAAAGCTCAACCAGTACCCTCCACTCCTCTTTTAACTGAGCTACTATTTTACGTAAACCAATAGTATCTGTTTTTGTTTCTACCGATCCGGCACTTTCGTACACATTTTCGGTTAATTCCCTATTGGCTCTGCTATTCTGAAATCCCTTGCTTCTGATCGTATCAATAGAAGCATTCCGGGCAATATTCAGCATCCAGGTAAATAATCTACCTCTCCCCGCATCATAGCTGTCTATTTGTCGCCAAATTTTAATGAACACTTCTTGTAATACATCATTTGCCAATTCTGTATCACTCACGATCCCCACGATAGTACTATATAATGCACCGGCATAATTATCATAAAGGTAACTATACACCTGCTGACTCCGTTGCTTGAGCAACGGTACAAGCTCCGATTCACTGTATTTTTGTACGGCTTCCAAAAAAGCTATTTGGCTCAGATTAAGTTGACAATATATTTACGATAATACGAAACATTTGGTTTTTACCCTACCAATGCTACATAAGCATCTTTGGTTAGCAGATCAGATACGGCAGCGGGGTCGCTCACTGTTATCTTAATCATCCAGCCATCTCCATAAGGGTCTGTATTTACCAGTTCAGGTTGTTTTTCCAATAAAGGATTTACCTCATTGATGGTACCTGCAACAGGTAAAAATAAATCACTTACTGTTTTTACAGCTTCTACCGTACCAAAAACTTCCTCAGCACCTAAGGCTTTGCCAACAGTATTAATATCTACATAAACAATATCACCTAATTCATGCTGTGCAAAATCGGTAATGCCAATGGTAGCAATATTACCTTCAAGCCTTATCCATTCATGGTCTTTTGTGTAGCGAAGCGCTTCCGGAAAATTCATATGGGTTTATTTTGATATTGCAAATATTCAATAAAAAACAATTCAGAAACCTTGTTGCTCAAAATAAAGCAATATATGGTCTTTGATAAAAAGCTCTTGCTCCGGTAAAAGCATATCCGGTAAGGGCTTTAGCTGCTTAAAATGAGGCCATCCTTCTTCATCTTTTCCTTCTACACCATAAAAACCACCGGGTGCCAGTACGGTACACATGGCCACATGCATCAGATCTTGCTTCTGTTCTTTAGAAATTTTTTGATGTATAAAGCCTGTTTCCTGCATGCCTATTAAGAATAAAACAGCTTCCAAATCGGGTTTTTTGCCGAAACGAGATGTCAATTTAGCCTCTAAGTCCCACCAACGTTGTTGTATATCATCTGCTACAAACATGGGGCAAAGGTAACGGGCATGCGGTATATTTGTAGCAAAATCGGAGTATGTTAACGGTGAATTTATTGCGTACGACCCCAGAATTGGTGAAAGCGAAGCTCTTAAAAAAGCATTTTAAACAGGTTGAGCTGGTAGATGAGATCATATCATTGGACGATCATCGGAAGAAATTACAGGCAAGTTTCGATGAAACCCAAGCTAAGGTAAATGCAGCATCTAAGGAAATAGGTATGTTGATGGGGAAAGGGGAGAAGGCAGAAGCAGAAGCGTTGAAGGCAAAAGTAGCTAGCTTGAAGCAGGAATTAGAACCCTTGAAAGAAGAAATGGCATCAGTAGAACTTAACTTGCATGATACATTGGTGCTACTACCCAACCTACCTGCTGATGCAGTACCCGATGGTAAAACACCTGAGGAAAACGAAGTGGTTCGCTCAGGCGGTGCCATGCCTCAACTATCCGAAAATGCAGTTCCTCATTGGGATTTAACGAAGCAATATAAATTGATAGACTTTGAATTAGGCAATAAAATTACCGGTAGTGGATTCCCGGTATATATTGGCAAGGGTGCCAAATTGCAGCGTTCTTTAATTCAATATTTTTTGGATTTTAATACTGCAGCAGGCTATACGGAGTACTTACCACCTTATATGGTAAATAGTGCTTCTGCCTTTGGAACCGGACAATTACCCGATAAAGAGGGACAAATGTACCATGCTGCAGAAGATGATTTGTATCTGATACCAACGGCAGAAGTACCCGTTACCAATGTTTACAGGGATGTAATTTTAAAAGAAGAAGATTTCCCCATTAAAATGACGGCCTACTCTCCCTGCTTTAGAAGAGAAGCGGGTAGTTATGGCAAAGATGTACGCGGATTAAACAGATTACATCAATTCGAAAAAGTAGAGATCATTCAAATTGTACATCCGGATAAAAGTTATGAAGTGTTAGATGAAATGGTAGCGCATGTAGAGAAATTATTGATCAGCTTGGCTTTGCCCTATCGCATTCTTCGTTTATGTGGTGGTGATATGGGTTTTGCCAGTGCTATTACCTATGATTTTGAAGTGTATAGCGCTGCGCAGCAGCGCTGGTTGGAAGTAAGTAGCGTAAGTAATTTCGAAAGCTTTCAAACAAACCGACTCAAATGCCGCTTTAAAGGGGCTGATGGGAAAACACAATTAGCCCATTCTTTGAATGGCAGTTCATTGGCATTACCACGTATCATGGCTTGCCTGCTCGAAAATAACCAAACGGAAACGGGGATACGATTACCGGAGGTGTTGCATAGCTATTTTGGAGCCAATAGTATATAATTTTCTCTTTGCGCCTTAGCGACTTTGCGTTTAAGTAATGAACGCGAAGTCGCGAAGACGCAAAGAAGGAATCTTTATTATAAAAGTAGTGCCGCTGTCTTCCTCACCCTTATTGCTTCACCCTTTCACCTTCAACCTTTATTTTATAAACCTTTCAAAAAACTCTACAGTTCTCAACATTTGATCTATTCGCTGGCGATTATTTCCGCTTCGGGTGATTTCGTGTGTAGCTCCGGGGTGGCGCACGTATTCTACCGTTCTACCTAAAATCTTTAAACTTCTATAAAAGGTTTCACCCTGGATAACACCGGTTCTTAAATCGTTCTCTCCATGGAAAATAATAAGTGGAGTATGAACATTAGCTACATAATTAATAGGTGATTCGCGCTCAATAACTGCGCGAGCCTTTTCTTCCCAAGGGTAGCCACCGAAATAATTAGGTACCAATCGCCATGCATTTCCTTCTCCCAAAAATGTACCTAAATCGTACACACCTCTTTGGGCGCAAGCTGCTTTAAAACGTTGATCATGACCTACAATCCAGGCTACTAAATAGCCGGCATAAGATCCGCCGGTAACAGCCAATTTACTTGTGTCTATAAAACCATCTTTTGCGGCGAGATCCAAGTATGTGAGCACATCCGATGTTGGTCCGGCACCCCAATCGTTTATATTGGCACGTAAGAATTCAGTACCATAACCTCCTGATCCACGAGGATTACCATATACTACTACATAACCACGTGCAGCATAATACTGGAACTCGTGCCACATAGAGCTTTCTCCGGGGCCCCACATAGCGGTAGGTCCGCCATGGATATCAAGTATAGTAGGGTATTTTTTTCCGGGTTCATAATTAGCCGGTTTCATTACCCAAAACTCTACTGTTAATCCTTTTTCATTTACAAAAGTTTTTTTCTCCGGGAAACTAAGCTTTTTGTTTGCGAGCCAACCGGTATTGAAGTTACTGATTCGCTTTGCATTTTTACCATTGGCATCACTCAAATACAACTCAAAAGGATTGGCTACTTCTGTTTTTACGAAAAGTATTTTGTTACCTACGATATCATAACTGCTGATGCCGGCAGCTGCTTCCGTTAAAGCTTCTACCTGCTTGGTTTTTACATCAACCCTATAAATAGGTGCACCGCCATTGCTTTGTGCTGTGAAATAAATATATTGTTCATTAGCACTCCAATTAAGGCTGCCTTTATTTCTGTCGAATGGCAGAACGGTTTTATCTTTTTCTAAACCGTTGATAGGCATAATAGCCAGAGCCGGTACATCTACAAAACCCGTTGTACCAAACTGAAAAGCCAACCATTTGCCCGAAGGAGAAATTTTA
The DNA here is from genome assembly GCA_902168225.1 of uncultured Flavihumibacter sp. GTDB lineage: Bacteria > Bacteroidota > Bacteroidia > Chitinophagales > Chitinophagaceae > Sediminibacterium. The sequence continues at coordinate 17,960 of CABHOW010000126.1, forward strand.
GGGCTATTGAAGGTTCTTCCTTTTTCTCCCAATAGCTGCTCCAAATTACTGCCATCTGTATTAACCAAATAAATACAAGATTCTAAAGCCCTATCGGGGTGTTGGGTATCATCCATATTTCCGGTAAAAATAATTTGCTTGCCATCGGGCGTAAAATCGGCTCCATTGAAGCGGTAAAAGCCTTTTGTAATGGCTTTTGGAGTGGCCCCCGGCGTTGTACTAACGATATACAGATGGCTGAAATTGATATCGGGAGAGGTGGTAGCTTCTTCTTGGAAATTCAATTTATTAATTACTTTGGCTTTACGATCGGTTGCATTTACATCTAAGTAGGCCCTTATTTCTTCAATAGTACCATCCGGGTTGGGGGTGGCTGTAGATGGTAATAAGAACTCATTTTTAGCAAATCCGGGTTTCTCCAGTGGCCATTTGCTGTCTCTTATACACATCTGACGCTGCCGACGAAG
>CABHOW010000127.1 GCA_902168225.1 uncultured Flavihumibacter sp.
GCGTATTTCAGAAAATATCCTTCCCTCCATGGCCTGTCTTCCAAAAAAATACCCGAATAATGAAATGGTAATAATAAGCAAAGGAGCCAGTGAAAAGATAGTATAATAAGAGAGAGAGGCGCTATAGCGCAGGTAATTTTCAGAAGCAAAGGTTTTAAGCGTAAACCTGAAAGCTCCCCATAGTTGCGCAAAAAAGACTGCAATTAATTTCATGAGCTTATTTTTACCGGTGGCTGGAAAATAATTGGTAATGCAAGGAACATACCCGATACACCCTAACAATTCGCTTATAATGTAAGAATCATGTAATTTTTATGGAAAATCATATAACTATTAGGTACAGAAAGAGTTTCACCTTTAGGTATGAAAAAATTATTGTTATTGATCTCGACCAGCCTGTTCACCTACATATCAACATCAGGTCAGGTTAACACAGATTCTCTTTCGTTAGTTTCGGAAATCAGTCGTGATCAATTAAAACTGGGTAAACTACAAAATCAGGTAGAACAGTATGAAAATAACAAAAAAAATGCTTCAGAGAAAGTACAGAGTTCTGCGAATAAAAATTCCACCGCGGCAGAACAATTAAGTAACAATCCCAACAGTAAGAAACTGGCCCGAAAAGCAAAAAATACAGCCAGTGATGCCAAGAAAGACTCCAGAAACGCAAGAAATGAATCAGAAAGCCTTGCCAAATTGAATAAGGAAATTGAGAGCCTGAAAAACAAGATTGCTAAAAACCAGATCAAATTAGATAAGCATTTAAAGCCCCAGAGAACGTACCAGATATCAACTGATACTATACCATTTAATCAATAAAATGCCAACCCGGGAAATGGATACTATAAGTACTGTGCTTAATAAGCTTAAGCAAAAAAATCAGGATAATGAATTTATCATTGATGAAAGCAGACAGTTAAGTCTCAATGGTAAATCTTATAGTCAACACGACATCAAAATTATAAAGACTTATCGTTTTGAAGGAAATTCTGACCCTGCAGACAGCGCTATTTTATATGTCATTTTAACTCATGATGGCGTTATTGGTTACAGTCTGGATGCGTATGGTGTATATACGAACCATAGAAACGACGGGTATGCCGATTTGATTCAACAAATATAAATAAGGGCAGGTAAGCATAAGTATTTTGCATTCATGCGGGAATCATTTAACCCAGTACCACAAAAAAATCCGGGAGAGTAGCTCCGGATTTTTTATTTACAACAACATCATGTTATGGTTTAACTTTTATACTTCGCTGTTCTTCTTTTTGATTTATATTTCTGATGACAACCTCAACTCTTCTATTGCATTGCCTTCCTTCTTCCGTGGTATTGTCACATATAGGATTATCTTTCCCAAAGCCCCGTACAACTATTCGCGATTTATTGATCCCATTAGCAACAAGTGCATTGGCCACTGCCTGTGCTCTTGCCTTTGACAATTTCTTATTAAATGCAACGCTACCTTTATTATCAGTGTAACCATCAATATAAAAATTAGAATTGCCTATCTGATCGATCATTGTTCTGGCAGCTTTCGAAAGAATAGAATCAGATTCATGTCTTATAGTGGCTTTGCCGTAATCGAACAGGATGTTCTTGAAATCGGCGGTAATTTGAACCACTACTTTTTCTACAGGACAGCCTTTTGAAGATGCAGGGCCCGGATCGTTAGGGCAAAGATCTTCATCGTCTTTCACGCCATCGCTATCTGTATCAGGTACAGGACAGCCGGCATATTTTTCAACACCTGCTACTGTTGGACATTTATCTTCTTTATCCATGATATTGTCGCCATCGGTATCGGGACATCCGTCGAATTTTTTAAGTCCGGCAACATCCTTACAGGAGTCTTCTTCGTCATTAACGCCATCTGAGTCTGTGTCAGGGATCGCACAACCATTGTAGCGGGCCACACCTGCCACAGTTACACATGAATCACTTTCATCATTAATACCATCGCCATCGGTATCAGGGATCGGACAACCGTTATAACGGGCCAGACCGGCAATACCGGGGCATTTGTCTGCATCATCGTATACACCGTCTTTATCGAGATCAGGTTTTATCTGCTTCTTATATTTCATTCCAAAATGGAAACCAACATGCAGATCGGCCTGTCTGGAATCATGCACCAATGCTGAAAGCACACTTCCGGAACCGATAAAAAATGGTCCGGCCCTAAAGGCTACGCCGGCATTAAATTGCGTCAGTTCATTATAACTCATGGGCAGTTCAACGCTAAAAAAACTGTTTTCCCATCGAGGCGTAAAACTGTAGGCATTATAATAATATAGCGCAAATGTATTTTTCCTGTTGGTAGTGAACTGGCCTGCTGCATTGAGGGCAAAACCACTACCAATCATATAATCCACCTCTGCGTGAATGGTGGTGGGCAGGGTAATTTTATACGAGTTCCCAACTGCTGTTCCTGTAAAGTAAGGGCTTTCATCAAGTATAGCCTTATAATCCCTCACTGATTTATCTGCGAACCTGTTTAATTCAAATGCTTCACCCTGAGGAACATTAACTGTGTAACTGGCAGCTTCATTACTGCTTCGGTTAAATTTTATTCTACCCAAATCCAATAGCGAGGCGGCTATTTTTAATTTATACTTATTATCGAAACGGTCTGTTTCATACATGGAATAATCTGCCAACGGGCGCCATTCGTATACAAACCCGAGATCACCGCTTACCCCATGACCATTGAATTTAAAAAAGTCACTGAACCT
>CABHOW010000128.1 GCA_902168225.1 uncultured Flavihumibacter sp.
AACATTGGTTAAGCGATGTGGTGGCTAGTGCAGGAACGGGTATATTGTCAACCGACCTGGCGTATTTTCTTTACCCGAAAATTAAACGGTTGATCGTTCCTAAAAAAGATCTGCATACCATCATTCTTCCAACTTATCAAAGCGGCGTAGCAGGTATTGCGGTAGTGCACCGGTTTTAGGCGTGGAAGCATTTCTATATCTTTCCTGATCTCTTATATTCTTTTAAAGCAAGATAGCCCTTATACCAGATTTGATTTCGAATGAACAGAGAAAGACTTTCTGCAGCCAATGTACATTCCCCTCCCCATCGATATACCGGCGGATCATCTCCTTCATCTAATTTAAAGAAGTAAAAGATCATGTTCGTTATAAAACAGCCAAAGACAAACATGTTTTCATCAATGACAAAATCAGGTTTAGTGCTTGATGCTACCAGCTCCTCTGCACTTCTCTTAATATGCTCATAATCCTCAAACTGATCGCCATCGTCATCAATTAAACCAAATCCATACGACTCCCCGAGAATAAGATATATCTCACGATAACTACGCGGAAATTTAACACCCCATTTTTCTTCTATTTCCGTTACCTCTTCTTCTGTGCACCCCTCGTCTGTCTTCCAATACTCTCTATATTCAAGAAGAAATTCCATAAATAAATATTCTGCTGCCATAATTATTTCAAATATATCCTAAAATAGGAGATTTCCACCTGCCGGCATATACTTTGGTATCGTAAGTAATGGTGATGGCCCCAGCCTGCTGGTATTTATCGAAGAGCTGCCTTAGTGAAATTATCATTTCATCATAACCCGGGTCATCCTGCGAAGGCATATACGAAGATGACAGTAATCTTCCTTTGAAACCCTCAAAATCAAAAACCTGCCGGTTACTAAATTCTTTTAATTCCATAGGCGCCGGAGCAAAAAACGCTGCCAGGTCACTCGTTTCTATGTTACGATGTTTTACCTGCATATAATCTTTTCCATACCTGTTGATCAATACTTCATATTCCTGCTCAAATGCAGACTCTATTCGTCGCTCATTCCATACCAACATCACCAGGCCGTTTGCGTTCATTATGCGGGTAAATTCCGCCTTGCTTTTTTCAGCATCGAACCAATGAAAAGCCTGGGCGGCCATTACCGCATCTACACTATTATTGGCAAGTAATGTATTTTCAGCAGTGCCGGGCACAGCCGTAAAACCGGGATAATTATTCAACAAGGCTGTTGCTTTCGCCAGCATAGGGGCATTGGGCTCCACGGCATATACAGTGTACCCGGCATCAAGAAATAACTTTGTCAATATACCGGTGCCAGCGCCCACATCAGCAATAGTGCCCGAGGTAAAACCAAACCGCTCCTGCAAATAAGTTACAATAGCAGCCGGGTAATGCGGGCGGTACTTTACGTAATCCTCTACTTTGTTACTGAATCTTTGGGTATTGTCCATATTAATAAAGTTACAATATCCATGGCACCGGTAATTTTGTATTTTTATAAAATATGAACAAATTAAGAGCACATATTGAAAAGATAACTCCTTTAACAGACGAAGAGTTTGAGCAAATCAAACCTTTCTTTTCATTAAAAAAGGTTCGAAAGAACCAATACCTTATTCATGAAGGTGATGAGGTTAAATATGAATACCTGGTGCTATCGGGAATATATAAAGTTTTTTATGTTGATCAGCAGGGCAAAGAATACATAGTTCAGTTTGCACAGGAAAACTGGTGGATGTCTGATTACCGGGCATTTTTCAAACAAACAAATGCAAGTATGTTTATTGAATGTCTTGAAGAAGGCGAGGTGCTGTATTCAACACTTCAGTCAAGAGAAAAATTGTCTACAGACCTGCATAAAATGGAGCATTTCTTCAGAGTAAAGCTCACCAATGGATATTTAGCCTTACAGGATAGAATAAAGCTATTGCTATCCAGCACACCCCAACAGCGTTATGAAGAATTTTCAAAATTGTACCCCGACCTGTTACAGCGAATACCTAAAAAATATATTGCCGAATTCCTGGGTGTTAGCCGGGAAACCCTAAGCCGGTTATACTCCAACAGCAAATAAGTGTGATCCAAATCACACTTTATTTGTGATCTCCCTCCTTCTCTCCCCCTGCCTTTCGAAGTAGTTTTGTCTTATAAAATTTGACAAAATGAAAAAGAAAATTTTAATCATCGTTTCGAATGCTAACACAATAGGCCCTAACAATAGAAGAACAGGAACATTTTTACCCGAGGTAGCACACCCTTATGCAGAATTCGACAAAGCTGGTTACCAGGTTGATTTCGCCAGTTTATCGGGCGACACGCCTTATCTTGATGCACTCAACCTGGCAAGCGATCCAGATAACCTGAAGTTTTTAACAGGTAAAGGCTGGGCCGACATGCAAAAAGCAAAAAAACTTTCAACCGTAGATGTAAGCGTCTATGATGCCGTTTTTGTCCCCGGTGGTTTGGCGCCAATGGTTGATATGCCCGAAGCCCCACTACTTAAAGAAGTGATAGCGGCCACTTATGAGCGCAATGGTGTTGTAGGTGCCGTGTGTCATGGTCCGGTATCTTTATTGAATGTAAAATTGAGTGATGGTTCTTATCTGGTAAAAGGAAAAAACATCGCTTCGTTTACTACTGAAGAAGAAGATAATTACGCCCGGGCCGATGTACCATTTGATTTGCAAACAGCACTGACCAAACAAGGCGCCATTTTTCATGCTGCAGCTCCCTGGTCGGCCAATAGTATTACAGATGGTAATGTAGTAACCGGTCAAAACCCCGCTTCGGCTAAAGGTGTAGGAGAAAAGATTGTAGCCATTTTAGAAAGCAAAGCATAATTCAACCTTACAATCAACATTCAAAAAAATATTATATGGAACAGAAACCTGTTTATGTATTTGCCAAATGGCTGGTTAAAGAAGGGAAAATAGCTCTTGTACTGAACCTGCTTGCTGAAGTTGCAAAGAAAAGTACCCAAGAGAAAGGGAATTTATTTTATAAAATTCACCAAAGCAATTCAGAACCCAATACCCTTATACTATTTGAAGGTTATACCGACGAAGCCGCTGTAGATGAACATCGCAATTCTGCTCACTTTCAAAACCTGGTTATTGGTACTATTATTCCCAACCTGGAGAACCGAGAAGTGATTCTGGCATCGCAAGTTAACTTTGATTAGTGACAATAAAGGCTGGGTATTTAAACAAAAAGACTGTCTGCGGGGATGGTCTTTTTGTTTTTTATATTTATCTTTTCATTTAAGATAATGCTTAGCTTTTTGCCATAACTCTTCAGCTGTTGCATTTGGATCAACGCCCACCTGCCTCATCCACAGCGCCAACCACTGAAACAATCTGAAAGGACTATGCAATCCCTTCTTTCCATTTAACAATGCGCAAATCTTCAGAATCGACTGAATTATTATTGGGTCGTATTTAGTAGAATCTTTATTATTTATTATATCACCAAGAATATATAAAAGGTTCAACGTAAGAGTAAATGATTTATATTCAAACTTTGTGTAATCCAGTTCCTTCATCATATCTTCGCCCCATTTTGGTAAAAGCCGGTCATACGAGGTTAAGGAGATAACCTTCATGATATAAATTAATTTTGACGAATAAAAAGTTGGCAAATTATTGACAACCCAGGCTCTATCATGTGTAGCTGACAACCGTTTAATATATTCTAAAATTGAAACCCGAAGTCCTTTAAGCGCCATTACACAAGCTAATTCGTCCAAACATGGATGAACCGCCAGTTCGGGATATTCATCAATATAAATCCCAAGCGTCCTAATAGAAGAGCCAATGTAATCAGGTTGTCCAATATTCTTAAACCCTTCGATCGTTTTAATAACATAAGAAAAACCTTCCTGCTTTCGCCCCACCTCACAAAGACAAGCAGCATAATAAATAAAATGAACTAACTTATTTTCTTCAGCTAAATTTTCTTCAACAAAGGAGAGTATATTTTCATAATAACCAATTGCACTCTGAGCGTCACCCATTCGAAAATATGCTACAGCAATTTGCCCCTTCATGTGATTCATTCGGCGTTCCCTTACTTCTGGTCGTATTTTATTATCTGCGTTACTCAGGAGATATAGCGTTTCCTCATATAAGTTCAGTGCAAACTTGAAATTTTTTTTCAGAAGCTCAAGGTCTCCCATTGCTTCCTTAGCACTTAACCGGAGTAAAAAATTATCACTCCCTTCTGCAAGTTTTTTTAAACTCGCTACAGTTATGGCAAGACCCTCTAAATCAAATTGCCTTTTTTGAAAGGCAACAATTGACAAGTAATTTTCAATGATCCCAGAAATGTTATCTCGTTCGCTATGGGCTTTTGCTCCTGCTTTATTTAAAAGAATTCCATATTCAAAATAACCCCGGGCAAAACAATATCTTCCTAACACAGCACTAATAACCAGGATTACATCAAGGTATTCATTACGCATTTCTTCTCCCTGATCCCAATCAGGTTTATCAACCGCCCGCTGAGCAATATGAATTGCTTCCAGTAAATTTGGTAATTCTCCATCAATACATTTAAATCCCCGGGAAAGGCCATCCACCTCCTTGCCCTGTATATATTGCTGTCTCTTATACACATCTCCGAGCCCACGAGACTAGGCATGATCTCGTATGCCGTCTTCTGCTTGAAAAAA
>CABHOW010000129.1 GCA_902168225.1 uncultured Flavihumibacter sp.
CAACAATACTTTGGGTAGATGATGAAATTGAAAGTTTGCAATCGCAGAAACTTTTCTTAGAAGGAAAAGGATATGAAGTAATTACGCGAACTAATGGTTCAGATGCCATCGAATGCATTCAGGAACGTGATGTTGATGTTGTTTTGATGGATGAATCAATGCCCGGATTAACAGGGTTAGAAACATTGGGAAGAATGAAAGCCCTGAAACAGCATTTGCCTATTGTGCTCATTACTAAAAATGAAACGGAAAATTTAATGGATGAGGCTATCGGCAGCCAAATTGCAGATTATTTGATCAAACCGGTTAACCCCAATCAGGTTTTATTAAGCTTAAAAAAAATCATTGATAATAAAAGATTAGTAGCTGAAAAAACTACCAGTTCCTATCAGCAGCAATTTAGAGAATTATTTATGGCCTTATCGGGTAATCCCGATCATAGAGAATGGATGGAGCTATATAAGAAATTAGTGTATTGGGAATTGGAGATGGAGAAATCGGATAGCCCGGAAATGCAAGAGATATTTTTGAACCAAAAGAAAGAAGCGAATGCTGCATTTGCAAAATTTGTAAGTAAAGCGTATCTAAGATGGATGGATCCTACTTGTAATGATGCGCCTATTATGAGTCATCAGCTCATGCAGTTTAAGGTATTACCTCATCTTGAAAAAAATATACCTCTTTTTTTTGTGGTCATCGATAACTTGAGATATGATCAATGGAAAGCGATACAACCATTATTTGCGGAGAGTTTTAGAATTTTGGAAGAAGATAGTTTTTACTCCATACTGCCCACTGCCACTCAATATTGCCGAAATGCCATATTTGCCGGTCTTTTACCCAGTGATATCGAAAAACAATTCCCTGATTTGTGGAAGAATGATGAAGAGGAGGGAGGGAAAAATTTAGCGGAAGCATCTTTTTTTGAAACGCAGTTAAAACGGTTAAAAAAACAGGATATTAAATGGAGTTATCATAAGATATTGAACCATGCAGATGGGCAACAATTAGTAGCTTCTTCGCACAACTTACTCCACAACGATTTGAATATTATTGTTTACAACTTTGTGGATATGCTTAGCCATGCCCGAACTGAAATGGAAGTATTGAAGGAATTGGCAAGTGATGAGGCAAGTTATAGAAGTCTTACCCGTAGCTGGTTTGAGCATAGCCCCTTGCACCAAACCCTCAAAAAAGTAGCAGGAAAAAAAATCAAAGTGATCTTAGCAACAGACCATGGAAGTGTACGCGTAAAAACCCCTCAAAAAGTTATTGGTGATAAACAAACAACCACTAATCTAAGATATAAGCATGGTAGAAATTTAAATTATGAAGAGAAAGATGTACTGGCATTCAAAGATCCGCGAAAAGTGGGATTACCGGTTCCTACCATAAATTCAAGTTTTATTTTTGCCCGGGAAGATGGCTACCTCTGTTACCCCAATAATTATAATCATTATGTGAATTATTATAAAAATAGTTTTCAGCACGGAGGTATCAGTTTAGAGGAGATGATCGTGCCTTTGATCAAGATGGAATCAAAGGGTTAATGTGGATAAATGGGCTGTTGCACTTACAAAGAGCTGCTTAATTTTGAATGCTATGAAATACACACAAAGCACACTCGATAAATTAGAAGATATATTAGGCGAATCGGATTATGTAGTGCGTTATGAACGTGGTACTTTCCAAAGTGGTTGGTGTTTATTGGAGGCTAAAAAAATAGTTGTGCTAAATAAATTTTTAGATGTTGAAGGAAGAATCAATACGATGATGGAGCTGATTCCTCAATTGGTGATCAACTATGATAAACTTACGCTCGAGTCGCAGAAATTATATGATGAAGTAATTAAAAAAACCGTTACAACAGCATAATAAATTACGGTAAATACCTGCTGCCATATTTTGTTTTCCATTAGTTTTATGGCGTGGATGCAACTAAGTTATATATTGAATTTTTAGGAACGGGCACTAGCTCCGGAGTACCCATGATTGGTTGTAACTGCGTTGTATGCAGCTCTACTGAAAAAAAAGACAAGAGACTGCGCAGTAGTATTTTGGTAAGGTCGGAAAAGACTACATTGGTGGTAGATACTACTCCCGATTTTAGATATCAGATGCTTAGGGCAGGGATACAAAAATTAGATGCTGTAATTTTCACACATCCGCATAAGGATCATTTAGCCGGTTTAGATGATATAAGGGCATTTAATTATTTCATGAAAAAATCGATGCCTTTGTATGTGAATGATATCACTGCCGCAGCCATTCAACGGGAATATGCTTATGCTTTTAGTGATGAGAAATATCCCGGCATACCTCAAATCGATTTGCAATATATCAATGCTACAAATCCTTTTATAGTAGGCGATATAGCTGTACAACCTATTTCTGTAATGCATAGTAACATGCCTGTATTGGGTTTTCGGTTTGGCGATTTTACCTACATTACTGATGCTAATTTTATCAGTGAAGCAGAAAAAGAAAAAATTAAAGGGTCGAAAGTATTGGTATTAAATGCACTTCGTATAGAGGCTCACTTATCTCATTTTTCCTTAGCGCAGGCTGTTGCTTTAGGAGAAGAATTAGCCATACCACATGTATATTTCACCCATATCAGTCACCAATTGGGTTTGCACAATAATATACAGAAAGAACTACCTACGAATATGCAATTGGCATATGATGAATTAAATTTTTGTTTGTAACCCTTCAAAAAGAAGGGATGAAAGAAATAGTAAAACCCTATTTACGCTTTTCCAGAAAAGAAGCGATTGGGATGATGGTATTGTTATTAGTAATGCTGGCGTTATTGTATTTACCCAAATGGTATGTAAATACAGAAACTATTATTATCAAAACAAAGCCAACGGATAGCAGTATGAGCCAATCCGTCCATTTGCCGGTAAGTAGTAAGATCAACAAGCCTTTTTTCTTCAATCCAAATACAATCGGTGAGGAGGAATGGGAAGCTTTAGGGGTACCTAAAAAAACGATACGAACAATTTTAAATTATCGAAATAAGGGAGGTATGTTTCGTACACCAACAGATATCTATAAAATTTGGGGTATTCCGAAGGAAATTGCAGATAAACTTTTGCCGTATATAAGTCTTCCTGTAGATCGGCGGCCCTCAGTTGTTAGATCGTCGGGTCGTTTACCCCCGCGATATGCAGGGGTCAACGGTCTACCATCTAAAGTTCATCCTTTGAACATCAATACTGCTTCGGACTCCGATTGGGAAGCATTACCCGGTATCGGTAAGGTACTGGCTGTACGTATTATCCGTTTCAGAGACAAGTTGGGAGGGTTTAAAACGGTTGAAGAAATCGCGAAAACCTATGGCTTAAGTGATTCTATTTTTCAGTTAATAAAGCCAGGCCTTTATGTTGAAGTATCGAGTCAAATAAGCGATAATAAACCGTATAAAATCAATATTAACAAGGCTACCGAAAAGGAAATGGTTCAAGCAGGCTTTGAACCTTATTTGGCTCAGGCTATTTGTTTATCCAGAAAACAGGAAGGATATTTTAAAACCTTGGCCGACTTAAAAAGGATCATTTTTATCAATGAAGCTATGTATATCAAGTTGATAGAAAAATGTACTGTTGATTAACAATTTTTTTACAGATATCCTTGGCTAGTATTTAAAAAAAGCTAGTTTTGTAACGAAAACTAACAAATGGTAGTTTGTTTTTTCAAGAAGGTTGTCCGATTAACGAATGCTTGTAATACCGGACAACCTTCATCTATTTAAACAGAAGCTATGAATTTTCAAGAATCTGAACTAACCAAACAAGTAGCGCAAACTGCTAGGGATTTCGCAGAGCAATTTATTCGTCCGCATGTAATGGAATGGGATGAATCGCAAGATTTTCCTATTCCTATATTTAAAGAAATGGGGAAGTTGGGGTTGATGGGGGTATTGGTTCCGGAACAATATCAAGGAGCAGGTTTGAGCTACTTCGAATATAATGTGATTATTCAGGAAATAGCAAAAGTTTGTGGTTCTATTGGGTTAAGTGTAGCTGCACATAATTCTTTATGTACCAATCATATTTTAAGTTTTGGGAACGAAACGCAAAAAAAAGCATGGTTACCAAAGCTTGCTACTGCAGAATGGATCGGAGCATGGGGTTTAACGGAACCTAATACAGGTAGTGATGCAGGTAATATGAAAACGGTTGCCGTAAAAGAGAATGATGAATGGGTAATCAATGGTACGAAAAGCTGGATTACGCATGGTAAGAGCAGTGATATTGCGGTTATAATTTGCAGAACGGGAGACCCTCGAACTAGCGGTAATTCTACTGCCTTTGTAGTAGAGCGAGGAACAAAGGGATTTAGTGCCGGAAAGAAAGAGAATAAATTGGGAATGCGTGCCAGCGAAACAGCTGAGATGATTTTTGATAACTGCCGAATTTCGGATGCTAATAGATTAGGAGAAGTAGGAGATGGGTTCCGTCAGGCAATGAAAATATTAGATGGAGGAAGAATCTCCATTGCAGCCTTATCGGCAGGCATTGCCAAAGGTGCCTATGAAGCCGCCAAGAAGTACGCACAGGAAAGGCACCAGTTTGATCAGCCTATCGCCAATTTTCAAGGAATAAGCTTTAAACTGGCAGATATGGCTACCGAAATCATGGCTGCCGATTTATTGATATATCAGGCCTGTGATCGTAAAAATAGGGGTGAAAAAGTAACCCGTGAGGGTGCAATGGCCAAATATTATGCCAGTGAAATTGCCGTAAAAACGGCAAACGAAGCGGTACAAATTTTTGGCGGATACGGGTATACAAAAGATTTTCCTGTAGAAAAGTACTATCGTGACGCAAAATTGTGTACTATTGGGGAAGGAACTTCAGAAATTCAAAAACTGGTAATAGCCAGAGAGGAGTTCCAAAAATAGTTTTTCGATTGCTTGCTCATAATCAAGGACTCCGCGTAGCGGAGTCTTTTTATTTAAAAAAATGCTACCTTCAAACCAAAGACAAACAAATTGTTTAGGTCCAATCTTCTATTCAAAATATTGCCTCTAGCAGTTTTCTTTTTTTGTTCGAAAACAATTGCACAGCCTCCGGCTAGTGTAATTGTAGAAGTAGACTCTCTCAATAAAGTTGCATTTCAAGTAAAGAAATCAGATGTGTGGGGCGCTTTGGAGAAATTATATAAAGCACAAAATAAAGCCCTACTTACAGGATATACTAAAGGATTAGCGATATCTTATATGTACGAAGCCGGTATCTACCAGCAAAGAGGTTTCTCAAAAAGGGCGCAAGCCGATTACTATAAAGCACTCGATTTATTTCGTACGCTAGATGATACCGTTAATGTAGCGAAAATTAATCAACAATTAGGCAAAATTTTCTCAGATGAAGGTCTTTTTGATTCTGCGTTATTAATATATAACGCTTGTTTGTTTACTTATAAAAAATATAATAGCAAAGAAGATATTATCAATATTAAAAATAGCATTGGAATACTTTTGTTAAAGCAAAAGAAAACGGATAAAGCAGCAATCATTTTTAAAGAAGCACTTAACGAAAGTAGATCTATAAAATATAAGTATGGCGAGAAAAAAGCACTTCAAAATTTAGGCTTAGCCGCTTTAGAAAAAAATGATTTTATCAAGGCCCAATACTTCTTTCGCGAGTCGTTAGTACTTGATACTTTACTCCAAGATAAATATGGGATAGCGAATAATTTAAATTCTCTCGCCTATGTTTATGCTGAACAGAATAAAATTGATTCAGCTTACTATTTATACAATCAAGCCTATAAAAATGCGGCTAGTATTGATGCTTATGATATTCTTCTGCGTATCATTGAAAGAATCGTAAGCCTTAGTAAAAAAATCGGAAATAAAGATAGGGTCACTGCTTGGCAAGACTCCTCCATAGCTGCACTTAAAAAACAGAGAGAGATAGAAAATGAATACGCTTCCAGCTTTATTGATATTATCAAAAAACAACAAAGTAAACGTATCGAGCGAGAAAATGCGATTAGTAGGGCAGAAAGAGTATCTCGCGAGCAGTTTTATATTATAACGGTGGGTACATTTATCATGATTATTCTAGCTGTTTTAGTAGTACTTGTTTTTATTAATTTTCAACGCCAAAAATTCTTGGGTATCGAACTTCGTAAAAAGAATAAGTTAATCGAAGATCATGCTGCAGAGTTAAGAACATTGAATACAGAAATATCAGAACAAAATAAATTGTTAGAATCTGATAATCGTACTAAAGACAAATTACTATCTATAATATCCCATGATTTGCGTAACCCATTAGTTAATACGAAAGGTATCCTGAATTTGGTAAATCAAGGTATCATACCCGATGATCAATCAAAGCAACTGCTAATGCAGTTAGAAACACAATATATGGGCACAACCTCGCTGTTAGATAATCTCTTATTTTGGTTACGCGGACAAATGCAGGGTAAAAATTTAGAAAAAGTAAAAGTGAATATCTCTCAAATTGTGAAGAGTTTAGAAGAAGAGCATCGTATGTTACTACGCCGAAAAGGAATCAAATTTTTCAATCATATTGTTAGCGGTACCGAATTATTTGCGGATAAAGAAATGATCCGGATAGTGTTACGCAACTTGATTAGTAATGCCGTAAAATTTACCACTGAAGGTGGATCCATCGAGATTAAAGCTGAAAAAAGTGCTTCGGAAACACTTATAATTGTTCAGGATTCCGGTATTGGTATGGATGAACAAACCATTGAAAAGATCAAAGCGAAAAATTATTATACCACAGCAGGTACTTCTATGGAAAAAGGAAGTGGCTTCGGACTAATGCTTTGTAGTGATTTAATAAACAGGCATAATGGGAAACTTGAAATCTTTAGCGAACCCTCAAAAGGAAGTAGATTCAGTATACATATCCCTACTAAATAGCATCATCTTGCTTATTGCCTGCGGAAAAAATAGTATCTACGGCTCCTCCTAACATAGGGAATTTCTCTTTTACAAAACCAGCTATGGTTTCAATCGCTTTTTTAGCTTGATTAGCATCTAATCCTGCTTCCAATATCAATCTTTCTATTAATTCATTCATGGTTATGCTACTTTTAATGCGCTGAGTTTGCTCTTACCAAACATTTTTTCAGCGTATTCGATAGTTATTGTAAACCTTTTTGTTCCGGTTCCAGGTAATTCAAACATAGCGTCTGTAAGAATACTTTCGCAAATACTTCTCAATCCTCTAGCACCTAACTTATACTCCATGGCTTTATTCACCATAAAATCAAATACGTCGGGGTCTATGTCCAAATCAATACCCTCTAATTCAAATAGGCGAGTATACTGTTTTATCAAAGAATTTTTCGGCTCTGTAAGGATACCCCTTAATGTTTCAGCATCTAAAGGATTGAGATGTGTAACAACAGGTAGTCGACCTAATAATTCAGGGATTAATCCGAAACTCTTTAAATCTTGCGCATTAATAAAATGTAATAAATTTTTTCTTTGTAGTTCTTGTTCTTCTTTATTTACACTAAATCCGATGGCATTGGTATTTACTCTTCTGGCTATAATTTTATCAATACCATCAAAAGCACCACCACAAATAAATAGAATATTTCTTGTATCTACTTTGATCATTTTTTGTTCGGGATGTTTTCTGCCACCTTGTGGTGGAACTAATACTTCTGTACCTTCTAACATCTTCAACAGCCCCTGTTGAACCCCTTCTCCACTTACATCCCTGGTGATAGATGGATTATCTCCTTTTCTTGCTATCTTATCGATCTCATCTACATAAACAATACCACGCTCAGCAGCTTCAACATCATAATTACAGTTTTGTAATAAACGGGTAAGCATACTTTCAACATCTTCCCCAACATACCCGGCTTCGGTAAATACAGTGGCATCTACAATAGCGAATGGCACATTTAATAAACGAGCAATGGTTTTGGCTAATAAAGTTTTGCCTGTGCCCGTTTCACCAACCATTACGATATTACTTTTTTCAATTTCTACTTCTTCAGAAACTTGGCGGTTATTTACGCGCTTATAATGATTGTAAACTGCAACACTCAATACTTTTTTAGCATCATCCTGGCCAATTACATATTCATCCAAAAATTTCTTAATCTCAATGGGTTTACGAACATTTAGTTTAGAACCTGATTTAGGATCGTCTGAACCGGTTATTTTTTTTGCACTTAGTTCCTGTTCAATAATTTCTTGGGCATGATCTACACAGTTTTCACAAATATGCCCTTCCTGCCCTGCAATAAGTATTTTAACCTCATCGCGAGTTCGACCACAAAATGAACAGTGTAAACTAGATGATTTCGACATAATAATACAAAGCTACAGAATTACCAAGCTTTCTGGCATTAATTCGGATAAAAGGAGGAACACTATGTGCAGAAACCTTAAATTTTGTTCAAAACCTTGTCTACAATGCCATAAGCTACCGCTTCATTGGCATCCATCCAATAATCTCGGTCAAAATCGGTCATAATCTGTTCTACAGATTTTCCACAGTTCTCCGCTAAAATTTTGGCTCCCAATTCCTTGGTTTTACGAATTTGGTTGGCATGAATTTCAATGTCGGCACTCGTTGCTTGAAAGTAACCACCTATACTTGGCTGGTGTATCATAACTTCCCCATGAGGATAAATAGCTCTTTTCCCTTTAACACCGGCACTTAATAAAATAGACCCCATACTGGCTGCTAAACCCATACAGATAGTACTTACAGGGCTTTGAATCATTTTTATAGTGTCGTAGATAACCATGCCGCTTGTTACAACACCACCCGGACTATTAATATAAAATTTGATCTCATCGCCCGGTTTATCTGCCTCTAATAATAACAATTTACTTACTACATCTCTAGCCGATTTATCTTCTACCGCCCCCCATAGGTAAACAGCTCTTTTTTCAAAAAAAAGCTTTTCCATTTTTTTATTCATGAAATCAGGTATCGGAGCAGATTTTTCCTCCTTTGGCTCATCTTCTTCCTCATCATTATTTACGAAAGGGCTGATATATTTCTGTTGTATCATGGATTTATTTTTTTTCTTTTCTGGGATTGGTTAAGAGTACCTCATCTACTAAGCCATATTCTTTTGCTTCTAATGCAGTCATCCAAAAATCACGATCACTGTCTTTCGCAATAGTTTCAACAGGTTTTCCGGTATGGTTGGCCGTAATAGTATACAACTCTTGTTTTAGTTTCTTGATTTCTCTTGCAGTGATTTCTATATCGCTTGCTTGCCCACCGATTCCTCCACTTGGTTGGTGAATCATGATCCTACTATGTTTTAATGCAGTTCGTTTTCCCTTAACACCTGCACAAAGTAAAATTTGCCCCATACTTGCGGCAATGCCGGTACAAATAGTTGCCACATCCGGCCCAATAAATTGCATAGTGTCGTAGATACCTAAACCTGCATAAACACTGCCTCCCGGACTATTAATATACATTTGTATATCTCTACTGCGGTCGGTACTTTCAAGGAAAAGTAATTGTGCGGTAACAATATTAGCTACATAATCGTTAATGCCTTCCCCTAAAAAAATAATCCTATCCATCATTAGACGGCTAAATACGTCCATACTGGCAACATTTAGTGGTCTCTCTTCGATGATATAAGGGGTGAGATTAGTAACCTGCGTAGCTGCTTTATAATTATGCATCACTGCACTGCTGATGCCTTGATGTTTCACAGCAAATTTTTCAAATTCGTTTCCAATGTTCATACTACTATTTTTCGCTTTGAAGATAAGGGGTTTTACCCCTACAATAGCTCTATGATGTCAAAATCTGTGCAAACTGTTGGTAACCGACAAAAGGGCAGGGGGAGGATAGGGATGAGGTGGAAGGTGGAAGCTGTAAGAGGTAAGCTGAAAGCGATAAGTTGTAAGGTATTCCTTATGCCTTATAGCTTTCAGCTTTCACCTTTAATGATGGTGATTCTCTACCATTTTTGTGAATTCTTCGGCACTTATAGGGGCTTCTTTTGCTGTAACCTGTGTTTCTAATACACTAAAAAGTTTCTCAGCACTGATACGGTGATAGCTATCTTCAACAAATTTCTTATCCTGCATCATTCGATTCGCATAATCTTCAATCCATTGCTGATTATCACCTAAAGCGCCAAGCTGTCCGCCCATGTAGCTGAATAATTGCATCTTAGCGAAATTCCGGATATCTTCCGGCATCACTTCAATTTGGTTCTCTTGTGTGAGTTTTGAGCTGATTAAAGTCCACTTTAGTTGATTAACAAAAACAGGGTAATCTTTTTCTGCTTCTTCGGCTGTTTTTGGCTTTTCACCACCTGATTGTAACCAACGTTTTAAAAAGTTCTCGGGGAATTGAATAGATACATTATCAAGTAATGCGTGGTAAATTTGGTCTTGCATTTGATTGCGAGCAGATTGATCATAATATTTCTCAATCTCTTCTTTTACTGCACTTCTAAAATCTGCTTCTGTTTTAATACTATCATTATTGGGATATACAGCCAGAAAAAATTCTTCATTTAATTCAGCCTTTTCCACTAATCCTACTTTGGTAATAGTTAGGTTGAAGAAACGATCGGCATCTTCTTTTTGTAAACCTAAATCGGCTAGAATAGTTTCAGCCTCTTTGTCTTCAAACGCCTGACTGATTTGTAAATGAATCGTATCATCTTTCTTTTTTCCTTGTACATTATTTCGGAACGAAGGCGCAAAATATTTTACTAATAACGAGTTATCCTTGGTAATACCACCTTCAATTAGGGCACCGGTAGCATCCGTTTCAGTGAAGGTTACATTCAATACATTATCGTCGCTATTTACGGCTTCAGGTTCGGTCATTTTCCCAAAACGAGTTTGCAAGCGTGCCACTTCATCGTTGATCATTTCTTCTGTAACCGTTATTTTATAGCGCTTTACAGTTATGGAAGACGGATCTAATTCGAAATTCGGTTTTAATCCGATTTCAAAT
Source organism: uncultured Flavihumibacter sp. (assembly GCA_902168225.1). Lineage (GTDB taxonomy): Bacteria > Bacteroidota > Bacteroidia > Chitinophagales > Chitinophagaceae > Sediminibacterium. The sequence goes on from CABHOW010000129.1 coordinate 10,959, forward strand.
GCAAAAGCATAGTCGGCCGGATTATTCATATCTAAAGCCCTTGCATCAACATCTAGCGGTAGTGGCTGCGCAAAAATATCTAGTTGTTCTTTCCCGATATATGCATTCAATTCAGCTTCTACTTTACGAAATATTTCGTCGGTAAATACGCTTTGACCGTACATTTTCTTTACTAAACCTGCTGGTACCATACCCTTTCTAAAACCGGGGATGTTCGCATTTTTTGCATATTTCTTTAAGCTTTGTTCGAAGCCTGTATAATAATCTTCTTTACTTAAGTTTACAGTCAGTTTATCATTTAATAAACCAATGTTTTCACGTGTAATGGTAGCCATATTGCTTTTTTTGAATTCGGGGGGCAAAGGTAGGGGTTTCCAACAAAAAAACCGCTCGAAAGCGGTTTAGTGCGGATGATAGGGGTCGAACCTACATGCCTCGCGGCGCTAGATCCTAAGTCTAGTGCGTCTGCCAATTTCGCCACATCCGCAGGCTGGGGTGCAAAAATAAGGGTTTTACTAAAAACGAACAGTAAAAATTGTACCTTTTCCAAGCTCACTTGCAGCTGAAATCGTTCCTCCCTGATCTTCGATCTGATTTTTTATAAGGTAGAGGCCGATTCCTTTACTATCATAACCGCTATGAAAGCTTTTTTGAAACTTAAATAAAAGATGGCCATATCGTTGCATATCTATTCCTAAGCCTTGATCTGTTATTTTTAAAAATGTTGTACCAAATTCTTTATAGGTTCTAATATGGATAATGGGAGGTGTATTGGGGATATTATATTTTAAGCTATTACTCATTAAATTATATAAAATACTATGCATATACACTTTCGGATATTGAATGGATGGGCATAACAAATCGTAAGTGATAACCGCTTCTTTTTTTGAAATCAAATCCTGTAGTTGTAATGATACACTCTCAATAATTTCCTTGAAGTTGCAATCCGATACTGGAAGTTCATGTTCCAGATGAATCTGTAAAATTTGAATAAGCTCATTTAAGTTATTAGCCAGATCATTACTCACTTTTTTTAAGTAATCCATCGATGCTTTTTTAATTTCCGGGTCATCGGCAGATTCGGCCATCGGAAAAAGCTGTCTCTTATACACATCTGACGCTGCCGACGAAGAGGATAGTG
>CABHOW010000130.1 GCA_902168225.1 uncultured Flavihumibacter sp.
GCCTTTGGTGGAGAAATATATAACTATTCGAATTGACAAAAGTCTTTACTCCGATACACTAAGATGTATAGATTCTTTAACGATTTATTATAGTGGGCATGGCTTTATTGAGAAGGGCTTAGATACACCAACATATAAGGTGCTATTAACAAACAATTCAACGAGTGTCGGTGAATACGTTTGGCGGTTTGATTCCGTAAATCAGCATGATATTGCACCCTCTTCATCTGTTGAAGGAAGGTATCAGGTTGATTATTACGAGATATCTTTATGCAGCAGCTATGGCTGCAAAGCAGTTGACTCAATTATAGTAAAAAGTTCATCAAACGTGCCGCCATTCAAAAAAACTAAAAGAGCAACCCTTGGCTTGTCCTATTTTCCCACAATGAAACGTTATGAAACAAAAGATATAAGGGTTTTGATAAGGCAAAGTAAAAAAGCAAGTCTTGTTTATAAGGAGTTAAGAAACATAGAAAAGAATGCCTTGGAGTTAGTGAAAAGTAGTGATACAAGTTTGATTTATGAAATGGATATAGATGCCTGGAAAAGCTTTCGATTGTCTCTTTTTTGCGATACAAATGATTTTAAAGTAAGTTCAATTGTAAAAGGGGAAACCCAAAGGTTTGATAAAGTGAAAGGAAATTTATGGCATTGGAAAATAAAAGCCATTTCAGAACACCCAATGGCATTAGTGACGTTGGTTGTAGAAGCAGTTAGTTCACACAATAAGAAGAATATTTTTACAAAAGAAATTCCTGTTGAAATAATTCATGATCTGATATTGTATAAACAGAAGTGGAAAATAAAAATATTGGAAGAACCTGCCTTTACAATTCCAACGATAGTGGTCCCCATTGTTGGTATTATAGCTGCAATTAAATATACAAGAAAGCGAAAAAAGAAAAAGAAAGAGGGAAAAGAAAAGGATCGTGATATTTATTAGATGGCATTAGATTTACTGCGGTTGGGGGCCGTCACCACGCTACTGGCATTTATACGTTATAAAAGAACTGCAAAGGAAATTACAGCCAGCAATTATATAAACGACTCATTACTTATTAACTTACTAACTGGTTTTATTCTACTCATCAGTATTTGTTTGATATTCTACCTCGTTAAAACTTCATAATAGAAACGGCAATTTATTTGCAAAAAAATGATTCATATTTTACAAGTTTGAATCATTTTATTGAAAAAAATAGTTCAAATATTCAATATTCCGGATTGGAAATTGAAAAAAGTGTTCGTTTTTATCAATATATCGTGCCGTCTTTTCAATAAATACTGCGTGTTTTGCTAAACAATCTTCTTGTTTTACTATAAAATATGATGCAAGTGATTCATATTCACTCATAGTTGTATTGAGCTACTCTTCTTTTCGCCGCCTGCATTCTTCTATTGTTCTTATCAATTCTTCAGATTATCAAAAAAACGCGACAAAAGCGTCAAAAAGGGACGAAATGAAACGAATTGAAGTAAAATAGAGTGAAACGAAACGAATTGAAGCAATTGCGACATCGGTCATTTTCAACCGCTGTATGTTTGTGTTGTCAATCGGAACAGGGATATATAACCGATCTGATGCGTACTTAAACAATAAGCAATATGTATTGATGACGCACAAGGTAAGAGCAGGTTACAATCAGCAATCATTGTTAATGCTCACCGGCAAACCGGAAACAGCTGCGCCTCTTTAGTACAGGTTGCCATTGTAAAACAGTATTGGTTTATAAAACTGTTTTGATTTTCCTGTCTTTTATTAGTCCGGTGTAACGGGTTTTACTGACAGGTTATTTATCACCCATAAAACTTTTAAAAATGGGTAACATCACATTCAAACGCGAGCGGGACGTTGTATCTCTCTGCCAACGCGTATTAGAAAAAATGGAGGAAAACAAGCCTGTTTTCGCTACTCCACCAGCAGCTTTGGCTGTGCTTAAAACAAAGGTGCCTTTATTTCAGGAGTCGCTGAAAAATGCCAAAAGCCGCGATAAGGAAATGGTGGCTGTTAAGAACCAAATCAAAAGCGAAATCATGGCGTTGCTGGAAGAACTGGCGGAATATGTAACGCTCATCTGTAACGGAAACCGGGCCATGATGCTGAGCAGTGGTTTCGATGTAACAGATGAGCAATCCGGCACAAAACCGCCTTCTATTGAGTTATTAGAGGTAGTGCTTGGTGGAACAGGTGTTGCAACTACTCGTGCGAAGCAGGTTTCGGGTGCACTTTCCTATGTGCATCAGTATGCCATGGAGCCCCCGGGCCCTAATACCCTATGGCATGGTGAGGGAAGCTCTACCGGTAGCTATACGTTTAACGGTTTGATCTCCGATAAACGGTACTGGTTCCGCGTAGTGGCTGTTGGCCGCAAAGGGCAAAAGGCTTATTCGCCCATTGTTTCAAGAGCCATACAATAGCCGGTTAACATACCGTAACCGTGCACCCCGTTTGCCAGCTGGCAGACGGGGTTTGTTTATACTCATTAACCTGGCAACAAAGATTAACAAAGCGCCTGTAGCCAAACAAATACTAATACCCCATAACAGCCATACATAAACCGGACTGTAATTGCCAAGTAGCAGTCCTACACCTTGCACCAGTAAGATCAACTCCTGAATGATCACCGCTGCAGCAAATACCTGTATCGATAATCTTACAAATGGGCGCTGCGTATTAAACGCGCCGGCACCTATATAATTCGACAAAATATAAAACGCCACCTGACCCAAAAATACCAGGTGTAAAAAGCCAATGATGATGGGGCGTAAACCAAACACAGCATTACCGAGGCCCGGAAACACCGTACCTGTTTGTAATACCGATTTAATAACAAACGACGCCATGGCTAAAAACAAAATCCCTTTGGCAAGTGATGATGAATAAACCCGGTGAACGGGAAATGTTTTACCTGCCCGGAAAAAGCATATCAAACAACCAATGATAAGCACCACTCCCAATATGGATATTATTCTTGCAATAGGATTATTGCCATGGTACAACAGCGATAGAAAAAGGGACGGAATTATGGATGCATTTAATAAACCCGCAAACCATTTTACATATTTGGGCGCCTGTGCGCCATTACCTGCCGGATAAGCAGCATAAATAAGCAACGCAAAAACCGATAAGGTAAAAAATCCATTGTACTGCAGATGCAGATAGTAGTAA
>CABHOW010000131.1 GCA_902168225.1 uncultured Flavihumibacter sp.
TGCGGTTTCCACGTAGGACCGCAACAATATATTTAAAAAAAACTTTTTCTGCTTTAGTGAATATGGTAGGTATTTTAGGTTCTTTTCCCGATTTAAGGGGAGTACAAAATAAATTAAAGGCAAGCGATGCTGCTTTTTTAGGAGATATCATACCAATTGTCCGAAACTTTGTTCTATAGTATCCTATAAGCATCCTTTGCGTTAATTTCATTTTCATAAATCAAAGATATGCAGGTTGTAATCATCGGTTCCGGTAATCTTGCTTGGGTATTAGCAAAATCATTAGTATCGGTAAAATTTCAAATTAAGCAAGTATACAGTAGAAATCTATCAGCTGCAGAAGCGCTTATAAAGGAGGTAGGTGGAGAGGCGGTTGATACGATTAAGGCGATACAAAAAGATGCAGATATCTATTTTATGGCTGTATCGGATAAGGCGATTTCGGCTGTTGCGGCTCAATTAGATGTAGGTGATAAGCCCGTATATCATACTTCAGGAACCGTAAGTAAAGAGGTAATCGGTTGTTGCTCCAGTGCTTACGGTGTGTTTTGGCCAATGAAAATGTTACGTAAGTCTATGGATAGTTTAGGGGAATCGAATATTGTGGTTGATGCATCTACCCCAATAGCGTTAGACCTCATTACTTCGGTTGCAGCTAAATTCACAAACAGGGTGATACAAGCCAATGATATAAAGCGCCAGAAGATGCACTATGTAGCTACACTAACTGCTAATTTTTCTAATTGTTTATATAGTATGGGAGCTGAATTTTGTGAGAAGGAGAATATAGATTTTGAATTATTCTATCCGATTATTCAAGAAACGGCAACTGCTATAAGAACGGCAAGCCCCCATTCATTACAAGCCGGGCCTGCTTTTAGAGGGGATATGGAAACGCTGGCATTACACAGATCCTTTATTACGGATAATTCGCTATTCTTAGATGTTTACAATGTTTTATCTGATTCTATTGCTAACATAAAAAAGGCCCATTCAAAAGAATGAGCCAGGTATTATCGGGGGAATGGAACATTTATTTGGTGTATAAGAGATTGGTATTCCGATAGCCTATACTTGTATTGATAAACCAATCATTGAATTGTGTGCCTCCCGAAGATGCCCATTTCAGAAAATAAGGATAAGCATCTGCAATAGAGGTTCTTTCGATAGGGTAAATAAAAGGGGAAGTAAAATTGATAGCCCAGGGGTAGTTTTGTTTTGTAACATAGTATACGCCTATAGTAGTATTCGTGGCGTCTATACCTTGACCGAACTGCGTTTTATCTGCCAATGCAGTTGGTAATTGACCCGGTAAATGCACTTCAAACCCCCTTCTTAAGTTACTTATAATAAATGGATTGAACGGTACATTATCGAAATAACCAATATCAATAGGGCTGGTAAAGCTGATTTTCATATTAATAGTAGTTCCTGTTACTTTTGGTAAATTCATATCGGTATTTACGAAAAAGGCACCACTAGGATAGCTCAATATTGAGCGCATATTGTCGAAAGGAATAATTACTGCATTGGTTTGTCCGGCTTCCGTACCGTTGTTGTTGAATTTGATATAATTAGCTGTTGCGGAGGCACCTGTTACCGAAGTAACACTGCTACTACTAAAAGGGAACTGAATACCAAAACCATCTTGAAATGTTGCACCGTTGGCAATAGGCTGAAAATTAGCATACATTTCTACAACATCATTGTTAGCGTTACTCACCCATGAATAATTATAATTTACAACCACATCATTCATGTCATAATCCCCGAAAATAGGCCATTTATCTTCGAAAGCTATGGTACTCCAACTATCTTTTGCGGGATAATAATTAATAAAAGCACGGTTAGGATCTGTGGGGAATTGATCTATGGTATCAACAATACCGTCACCATCTGTATCTGTCGGATTGGTAAGTGAGACTACTTTATTATTAGAAATAGCATCAATTGGATTCGCAGACGCATAGATAATCACATCATTAAAATCGTGATCACAAATACTAAGGGACCTATCTAAATCCTTAAACCCAATTAAATATGTATTTTGATATTTCAGTAAAACACTATGTTTTTGTAAGCTTGGATCCTTTTCCGGATTTAAGAAAGCGTCGGTAAAGTAAGCGGGACTGGTTACATCAACCTGACTACCATTCCAGCCATTGGAATAAAGTACGAAACCTACGGTGGTACCTGCACTAAACTTGCCTAAACTTATTTTGTCGCCTGGGAGCATGGAACCATTACTACCTAAAAAACTAGCATTAGGAAAAATAAAATTTATTTGTTTGATATCAGCTAAAGATTTTGGTGGTGAATTGGTTGGGTAACTGTAAAACCCGATCGAATTTCTGAAACCTGCACCTTCCGAAAGAAATGTTACAAATACCTCTGCATCTTTAGTGAGTACAATATTAGAAGCGTTATCACTAGCTAAGAACTGAGGATTTGTTTTTCTCAAATCCATACCCTCGGGTAAAGCTGCATTGATATAATATAACAAATTACCAAATAACAGCGGATCAGAGAAAAAATCAGGGGTAAGTAAGTTGGTTGGCCTACCATAAATATCATAACTACCTAAATAAGAAAATTTCGTACTGGTAGTAACACCATTTATATCATTTGATTTGAAATTGGAGGATACTCTATTATTATCAGTATTTGTTTTAACCGTTCCCACAATACTTCCAGAAAATAAAGTACTGCCACCTATGGTACAATTGATACGATTGTTCGTTACAACTGCTAAGGCGTTTCTGATTAAGCCAATATATGCCGGGTCTATTACAACAGAATCGGACGTCTTTGTAAGCTGAAAGGTTCCGGTTACAGTTCCTGATGTGCCGGAATAGCCTCTAAATAACTCTTTCCCTATTTTACCATCATCATACTGATAAATAACAATAGGTACTCTTTTAAGGGCAGTAGCAGCAACAGATTGCACATTAATAGTAAAATGTACAGTTCGGGTGGTGGTAAACAAAAAGCCGTTAGGGGCAATGCTATTGGGAGAGGGGTTATTAGTAACCTCTTGTTCAATTTTTTTGGTACAGGAAAATAGTACCACAGAAGCAATGGTAGCTATGATCGTAATGCGAAGCATCATATTTATTTTATAATTGAAGGACTGTAATCTCATGGGATATATTTTATTGATTACCGATTACGTACATACAAATTAGATTAAAAGGCTAATACAACCATTCCCAATGCAATGACGATAGCTATTCTTAAATAAATGTTAGACACTTTCATATGTATTTTTAGATAATTAGTCAACCTCTATGCCATTGCATCATAATTAAGTAAAGCATTGATTTACAGATATTTATAAAATCTATTAAAAAAGATCATTTCCTTTTTTGGAAAATCATTTCCCATGTTTGGAAAGAATCTAATCAGTAAAAGATTTTTAAATGTTTTGAGATACTTTTGCAGCCAGATTAGAGACTATGTATACCATCCATATTGCATTTGAAGAAAAGGGGAAGGAGCCTATCGTACTTAATAATATTGCCGACGACCAAAGCCTTTTGGAAGTTTGCTTAGATCATGATATTGAGTTGCACCACAATTGTGGAGCCGTATGTGCTTGTAGTACCTGCCACTTGTATGTAAACAAAGGCGCTGAATCATTGGCTGAACTTAGTGATAGAGAAGAAGATTTTATCGATAGGGCAGTGAATCCGCGTATTAACTCAAGGTTAGGTTGCCAATGTATTTTACAAAAGGGTGGCGGAGATATTTATATTACCATACCGGATCAAACACAATTCTTAGGAGAATAAATATTTTATATGAGTCATTTTGAACCACCCATCCATTGGAACGATCATGAAGATATTGCGATGAAACTATATGAACGTTTTGGGGATGATTTTTCTGAGGCCAGAATATATCGCATTCGTTTTACTGATTTGTTAGAATGGATTTTAGAAATACCCGGCTTTGCAGGTACAAGGGAACAGAGTACGGAAGGGCATTTAGAAATGATTCAAAGCGCCTGGGTATATGAATGGAGGGATAATCAGAAGTAGTGAATAGGGAAAAGGGGAAAGGGAATAGGCTCACTTATATACCCTATACTCTATAACCTATAGCCTATAACCTATCACCTTACTACTAAAATAATATGGTTGAAAAAATAAAAAATATAACCTGCTTCGTATTCGATGTTGATGGTGTGCTCACTGATGGTACATTATTGGTTATGCCCGGTAGTTTGATGGCGAGAAGAATGAATATAAAAGATGGGTATGCTTTACAACTTGCAGTTAAGAAAGGGTATGAAGTAATAATAATTTCAGGCGGCGATTCACCGGAAGTAGAAGAACGCTTATATAAATTAGGCATCCGTTCGATCCACATGCGTGTTACAGATAAATGGGAATTATTAACCCAACTCTTAGTATCCAAAAAAATTGTACTCGACCAAGTTATGTTCATGGGAGATGATGTACCCGATCTGTTTTGTATGGAACAAGTTGGTTTATCGGCCGCACCTGCTGATGCCGCTATCGATATTGCCACTATTGCTCATTATATATCTCCCTATAAAGGGGGAGAAGGAGCTGCACGTGATATTATTGAAAAAATTATGCGTGCCCAAGGTACTTGGAATGAAGATTTGAGTATTCGAGCCTATTAACCACTCTATACTTGGCTTGTCCGTATTATCTTGCAGTATAATTTAGTGTATTGAAACTTTTATCAGCCTTTTTAAGACTTATTCGATTCCCCAACCTGATATTTATTATCATCACCCAATTATTATTTGAATGGTGTATTTATGAGCGTATATATCCTTCAGATAACACAATCGAAAGATCGCAATTATTGTTTTTAATTGCCGCATCGGTATGTATTGCTGCGGGAGGGTACATTATAAATGATTATTTCGATCAAAATATAGATCAGATCAATAAGCCATCTAAAGTGGTTGTTAATAGGGTGATCAAAAGAAGATGGGTGATGTTCTGGCATCTTTTTTTGAGCTTAGCTGGTATTTTTTTTACAAACCTGGCTTTACCATTAGTTGATTTCTGGCACTTGATACTGGCTAATATGATCGCCATTATTGCACTTTGGGTTTATTCCACAGATTTGAAAAAAAAATTACTTGTGGGTAATCTATTGATCTCATTGTTAACTGCATGGGTTATTGGTATTTTATTTTTTTCTAAATACCCATTACATATACAGCATTTAATTAGCGTGAAACATGCGGAAGTTCGTTTTTTTCGACTGGCAGCACTATATGCAGGCTTTGCTTTTGTTATTTCATTAGTAAGAGAAGTAGTGAAAGACATGGAAGATATTGAAGGAGATCGAAAATATGGGTGTACTACAATGCCTATTGTATGGGGTTTACGTGTGAGTAAAGTATTCGTTGCAGTATGGATAGTTGTACTCATCGGTGTACTGGTAGTGCTACAGTTGTATGCTTTAGGAATGGGTTGGTGGCATAGTGCTGTATACTGTACCGTTTTTATTATTATTCCTTTAATGTATGTGCTACGGAAACTATTCTCGGCAACCACACCTACTCACTTTCATCATCTCAGCTCTTGGGTAAAATTTATTATGCTTACGGGCATCCTTTCGATGCTTTTTTTTAGATTCTATCATTAATATATGCAACAAATCATTCTTGCTTCCCAATCTCCTCGTAGGAAAATGTTACTGGAATGGGCTGAAATTCCTTTCGAGGTAATAGTTGTACCTACTGATGAATCCTTCTCCCTAGAAATACCTCTAATAGAAATCCCTATTCATATTGCCAAGCAAAAATTGGAAGCCGTAAGAGAGAAGGTTGAAAGGGTAGGGGAAAAGGTAGAAGCAGGAAGGATTATATTAGCTGCAGATACTATTGTAGTATTAAAAGATGAAGTGTTGAATAAGCCCGCAAATAAAGAAGAAGCTATTGCAATGCTTACAAAACTGTCGGGTAAAGAACATCAAGTTATAACCGGCGTTACTATATACGACCCCGTAACCAATAAGCAACATCAGTTTGCAGAAACAACCACTGTTCGTTTTCATGAACTTACTGACGCACAAATCATGCACTATGTAGAAGTGTATCAACCTTATGATAAAGCCGGAGCTTATGCCATTCAAGAGTGGATCGGTGTAGTAGGAATTGCAGCTATAACCGGCGACTTTTACAATGTTATGGGATTGCCTATCAGTAAGGTGGTACAATTATTACATACGATAAATAATTGAAAAAAAATCAGGTATTTATCACGTACTTATAGCTGCTAATTTTATCTGTTCAATAGCTTATTATGCAAGAACAGTTATTACATTTTATTTGGCAGCATCGCTATTTTGCAAAGGGATTATTAGCAACAACAACAGGCGATACGCTACAGATTATCAAAACAGGTACACTTAACACTAATCAAGGACCCGATTTTATTGCGGCTGAAATTATCATTGGTTCTATTACACTAGTTGGCAATATTGAGATTCATGTAAAAGCCTCTGATTGGTACAAGCATAAGCATCAGGAAGATCCAATGTATCAACCGATCATACTTCATGTTGTGTGGGAAAATAATTGCGTTATAAAAACCATAAAAGGTATCGTTATTCCTTGTTTAGATATTGCTCCTTATATCTCCAAAATCATGCTTGCTAATTTTTCGCAGATGATGTTAAAGCGAAAAGGTCTACCCTGTTCCGGACTCATGGAAAAGGTGCAATCATTGACCTGGGAGGCATGGCAGGAGCGTTTAGCCATTGAACGTTTAAGTAGGAGAGCAGGTGAAATAAAAAAACAGCTTCAGTTATATAAAGGCGATTGGAATAAACTTGCTCTTTCTTTATTGGCTTATCAGATGGGGGGTAAAATTAACGGTGCTGCTTTCGAGGCTGCCATGAATTTATTATCATTTCAGCAAATTATGAGAGTTAGTCATACCCCTAACGATTTGAATGCATGGTTAATGGGGCATCTTAACCTTTTGCCCATTCATCCCAAAGATGAATACCCACAAATGCTGGTTACTTCATTTCAATTTCTTCAAAAAAAATATCCCCGTAAGTATCACATACCACCTGCTTCATTTTTACGTATGCGGCCGGCAGGGTTTCCCACTATCAGAATCTCTCAATTGGTAGCTTGGTTGGCAGAAAATAAGGCTGTATTTCAGGTGTTAACAAGTATAAGCAATAGAGCAGATGGTAATAAGGTATTACACATGCAAGCAAACGCGTATTGGGACACTCATTTTTGTTTTGATCAACATGCCCCTTATCTTGTAAAACAGATTGGGCAAATGCAAAAAGATTTATTGATGATTAACCTTATAGCACCCTTACTTTTTACTTACGGCTGGGTAAATGATAAATCTGCTTGGCAACAAAAGGCCGTTTCATTACTGCAGGAATTACCTCCGGAAACCAATCATATCCTGTTTCCATGGAAACGAACAAATGCACCGCAACAGCACGCTTTTCATACCCAGGCCTTATTAGAGTTGGAGAAATACTATTGTACTGTTAAAAAATGCCTGTCTTGCAGTATAGGCAACGCTATACTAAAAACTTGAATCATTTACCAGTTGAAAGTAAAATCTAGCTCCACATCCGGATGTAGTGTACGTTCAACGGGGCAAGTTCGGGCAGTTCTTTCTAAAATTTCCTGTTGTTTGGCATCTAATTGAAGGGTAGGCGGAAAATCAATGACGATGATAATTTTTCCTATCCTACGCGGGTCACTTGCCATTATTTTTGTGGCTGCGGCTTTGGTACCATCCAATTCAATTTGCATTATTCTAGCTTTAATAGCCATGGTTGTGAGCATGCAAGAAGCTAATGCCGTAGCTACCAGATCGGTGGGGGAAAACCGCTCTCCTTTACCTTGGTTATCGGTAGGTGCATCGGTTTCTATAGAAGTGCCACTTTGTAAATGGGTAGCAGTAGTTCTTAAATCGCCGTTATAAATAATTTGTGAAGTCATTGCATCAATTTTGCACTAAATTTACATGTATCAAACCAATGGAAGTGAAGAAAGTTTTTTTAGGTATTTTAATGATTAAGGCACTTAGCCTTTCTGCACAGCAAAAGCCAACATCTGAATCGCCTTCCCAACGGATGCAGAAAAAAGCAGAAAAAAAAGAAAAGATCAATCAACTCATCAGACAGGAAGAGGAAGGAGCTTTGATTTTTCAAAAGCAATCTGCGTTTGGTATCAAATTCAATACAGACGGATGGGGTTTACTGTATGAAAAAGGGAAATATAAAACAATCACCAAAACTAATTTATGGTGGCTGGAATTTGGGGAGCATAAAAACAAAAAAGAAGAGCGAGTTCCAACTTTAACCGCTTCTTCCGGCTTTATAGTGGTATCGAATTACATTTATGGTAAGCAGAATAATTTTTATCATTTCAATATTGGGTTTGGTCAGCAAAAATTAATTGGAGGTAAAGGCAACAAAAATGGGATAGCTGTTTCAGCCATATATGGGGGCGGACTTAACATTGGCATGCTTAAACCCTACTATTTGGAGATCCAAAACCCAACCAATGGCCAACGAGAACAAATCAGATATACCAAAGCCAATGAAAATTTATTCCTCGATCCTACCATTATATTAGGTAAAGGGGGCTTATTCAAGGGAATTGGTGAAATTGAATATGTACCCGGGTTTCATGCCCGTACTGCCCTTCGTTTTGATTATGGGCGATATAATGAGGTTTTATCGGCAATAGAAGTAGGGTTAAAAGGGGAATATTATACTAAAAAAATGCCTGTTTTACTGCTTAATGAGGATAAACAATTCTTTTTCAACGCTTATGCAGCCATCGTTTTCGGTAAAAGAAAGTAGCCTACATTTGTGCCGTAATTAAGTGATTGAGCAATGCAAGAACTTCCGGTTGTTTCAAAAATAAATGAGGTTGAAACTGAAGCCTCCCGCATCAAAAAACCAAATTGGTTAAGAGTTAAACTACCCATTGGAGAAAGCTATAAACATGTACGGTCTTTAGTAGATACCCACAAGTTGCATACGATTTGTGAGAGTGGTAATTGTCCGAATATGGGCGAATGCTGGGGTGAAGGTACCGCTACCTTTATGATCCTTGGTAATATATGTACCCGAAGTTGTGGTTTCTGTGCTGTAGCAACGGGTAGGCCATTAGCCGTGGATTGGGATGAGCCACAGCGGGTTGCAGAAGCCATTCATCTGATGAAAGTAAAACATGCCGTTATTACCAGTGTAGATAGAGATGAGTTAAAGGATGGGGGCTCGATTATTTGGTTTAATACTATTAAGGCAGTGAAAGCCTTAAATCCTGATACCACTTTAGAAACCCTGATACCTGATTTTAGAGGGTTTAAAGACCAAATACAACGTATTATAGATGCTGCTCCCGAAGTGGTAAGTCATAATATGGAAACCGTGGAACGCATTACCAAACAAGTACGGATACAAGCCAAATACAGGCGTAGTTTAGAAGTACTTGAAACCCTGAAAAATGGAGGGATGAGAACGAAAACCGGTATTATGCTTGGTCTTGGTGAAACTAAAGAAGAAGTGGTGCAAACCATGAAAGATCTAGTTTCCGCAGGAACAGATGTAATTACATTAGGTCAATATCTTCAACCCACAAAAAAACATTTACCTGTACAACGATTTGTTCATCCTGATGAATTTGCTGAACTAAGAGAGATAGGTTACGAAATCGGGTTTGATTATGTAGAAAGTGGCCCCCTCGTTCGTTCATCTTATCATAGCGAAAAGCATGTAATACCGGGGTATGGGAAAAATAAATGGTTTGCAGAAAAAGCAGTGATAGCATAATCATCCGGCTTTGTATAAAAATCATTCTTATGCGGGTTCCTCTTTTATTGGTATGTGTATTACCCATCTTTGTTTCGGCTCAACTACAATGGAAGCGGGTAGATAGTTTATTTGGCACAATACCCAGCAATGCACATGTATATTATAGTGAATCAGCGATCGACGACAAACCCAATAAAGCATATTACGCTATTATAGATGTTAAAAAAACAGATATGTCTGTTGAAGCCATCGTAGGTAATGGTAAGCGATATACACCAGTGCAGTATTTTGAAAATAATAAACATCCTTTTTTAGTAGTGAATACTACCTTCTTCGAGTTTGTACAAAATCGAAATTTGAATTTGGTAATCAATAAGGGAAAGCTCCTGGCATATAATCTGCATACACTTGCAGGGAGAGGTAAAGACACATTCACTTACAGGCACCCCTTAGCAAGTGCTTTTGGTATTAGTAAAAAAGGTAAGATGGATATCGCGTGGACTTTTACCGATTCATCCAAGAAATTTGCTGAAGCCACTCAGCAGCCAATAGCAGCCTATAAAGATTCTTTGAATGAAGTATCTATCGCACATTTTGATCGGGGTATTTTTTCAAAATGGAAAATGAAAACGGCGGTAGGGGGAGGTCCTGTATTGTTGCAAGATGGGCAAATAAAGATAACCAATAACGAAGAGCTCAAATTTACAGGTAAAGCTATTAATGATAAACATCCCAGAACGGCAATTGGTTATACGGCAAATGGTAAAATGATTGTGCTAGTGGTAGAAGGTCGTAATCCCGGCAAGGCCGAAGGAGCCGATCTTATACAATTGGCAAATATTTTGAAAGATTTAGGCTGTATAGAAGCTTTAAACCTCGATGGTGGCGGAAGTAGTTGTATGCTCATCAATGGTAAAGAAACTATCAAACCCAGTGATAAAGAAGGTCAGCGACCAGTACCTGCAGTGTTGGTATTGCGGTAAAATTAATTTTCATATTCTTTTTTTGTTCTTTTTTGCAGTAACTGTATAACATCTATTTATAATACATCGAGTAATTAAATACGGATAGAAAATAGATTGATTTTCAAATAGTTTTATTCGTACTTTGGAAAAATTGTAGGTATAGGATGTTCTCTACCAGTACATAGATCAGTGGATAAATGATTGAAAAATGAAAGAGAATAAACAAGATTCAAGCATATTCTTTTACCGGCAAGCTTCAAAGCTCGCTAGAATCGGAAATTGGGAGCTTGATGTTATAAATAATAAACTTTACTGGTCTGATATTGTTCACGAACTCCACGAAACAAATCCAAAAACTTTTACACCCGATTTAGAAACAGGTCTTAGTTTCTATAGAGAGGATTTCAGGTCAATGGTAAAAGAGATTATACTGAGTAGTATTGAAAGTGGCTCTGCATTTGACTTTGAGGCCGTAATCATTACAAAAAAAAGAAAGAAAGATGGGTTCGTGCTATCGGAAATACAGAAATGTATCAGGGAAAATGCTTACGGGTATTTGGTAGCTTTCAGGATATTCATGATTCCAAGATGTTGGAGCTAAGGATGCGGGAAATATTGGAAAGTATATCTGACGCTTTTTATGCAGTAGATAAAAACTGGAAATTTACTTACTTTAATAAAGAAGCTGAGAACATACTCTTAAAGAAGGAGGAAGATGTTTTGGGCAAGAATATTTGGGAATTATTTCCGGCAACATTCAATACAAACCTTCGAAAAATTTATCAACGGGTTGCCCGATCAAAAAGAAAAGAATCCTTTGAATACTACAATCCCGAAGATGGAAAGTGGTATGAAATAAATGCCTATCCATCGCAAGATGGGGTATCTGCATATTTTAAGAATATAGACGAACGGAAACAAGCGGCTATAAAACTTGATGAGGCTTATCAGGAGAAAATTAGCATACTGGAAACTATCAATGATGCTTTTTTCCATCTTAACAACGATTGGGTACTCACCTATTTAAATAAACAATCAGAAAAAATTTTAGGTAGGAAAAGAGATACCCTGATCGGCAAAAATCTTTGGGATGAGTATCCAGACGCTATCGAGACCGACTTTTACCGCCAATATCATAAAGCTATGGAAACTCAAGAAAGTTTGACTTTTGAAGAGTTTTACATACCATTGAATATGTGGTTGGAGGTAACGGTATATCCTTCACTCACCGGACTATCTGTTTATTTTAGAGATATCACCTTGAGGAAAGAGGCAGATTTGCGTCTCCTTCAATCTAATGAACGTTTTGAAAAAGTTACAGAAGCAACCCATGATGCAATATGGGATTGGAATATCATAGAAAATACCTTGTATTGGGGAGCCGGGTTAAAAAATCTTTTTGGATATGAATTTGAAAAAACAACTCCAACTTTAGAAACCTGGACCAACCATATTCATCCTGAAGATAGGGAATGGGTATTGCAAAGTATTTATGAAGCTATTGAAAAACCTGATCAACCTAACTGGATTGCAGAGTATCGTTATCAAAAAAACGACGGCTCCTTTGCTGATGTGATAGACAGAGGTGTTATCATTAGAGATGAAAGGGGAAATCCTATCCGTATGGTAGGTGCCATGAATGATATCACAGAGCGAAAAAATTTTGAAATAAGCAGAAATAATTATGTCAAACAAATTGAAGCGCAAAATGCGAAGCTCAAAAATATTGCATGGACACAATCTCATATTGTAAGGGCACCACTTGCAAGAATGTTAGGAATTATGAATTTTATTGAGGATAACAACAAAAATCCGGATGAAATTTCCGTATGGATAAAACATTTGAGGGATTCTGCCAACGAATTAGATACTATTATCAAAGACATGGTGGATAAGGCGCAACATATTGAAGGATAACTAAATAATAATATGACTAGAAGACTATTTTAAAAGTTGAATTTTTATATTTATGAATAAACTTTTATAATATGTCAACATTAGATGTAGCCAACAAATTAGTAGAACTTTGCAGGCAAGGGAAAATTGATGAAGCACAGGAGACCCTATTTGCAGACAATGTACAAAGCATTGAAGCAAGCGAAATGATGGGTCCTAAGGTAGTAACCGGTTTAGATGCCTTGAAAGCAAAGTCAATTGCTTTTCAATCCGGGGTTGAAGCGTTTCACAGCGCCACCATTTCTGAGCCAATTGTAGCAGGCAATAGTTTTGCTATTACCTGGGCTATGGATGCAACATTTAAAGATCGTGGTCGGATGACTATCGAAGAAGTTTGTGTTTATCAAGTTACAGATGGTAAAATAACGCTGGAGCAATTCTTTTATTAGTGAGATATTTTTGAAGGTAATATTTCAACGCTTATGCTTGTTAAGCATATTGTGAAAAATTTATCATCGAAAATATACTGTAATCATTTCTATTTAATTTTTTGTTTTCGCCGGTGTAGGATAGGCAGGTACTTTGATATCTATTGCCGGCGATTTACTTAATGTTTGCAGTAACTCTTTTACAGCCCTCTCCAATTGCGGGTCTTTGCCCGCTTGCAAAGATTGCGCATCTTGCCTTACCTCAATATCCGGTGGCACACCCTCATTTTCTGCAATCCATTTTCTGTTGATCGGATCGAATACAGCATTATCGGGTGCTGTTAAATAACCCCCATCTACCATCGTATAGTGAACACTCGATTTTACTAATCCACCCCATGTTCTTGCACCAATTAATGGTCCTACTTTTTGCTGACGGAATACCCATGGAAAAAAATCTCCACCCGAACCTGCCAATTCATTGATCAATAATACTTTTGGCCCTAGTATACCGGCAGGGAGTGTCATTGGTTTTCCATTGGGTACTTCATTGGTAAGGGCTGCGCGCAAAGAGCGGTTCATTAAATCAACCATATAATCGTCTAATAAACCACCTCCATTATAACGTTCATCCACAACGGCTCCTAATTTATCTTGTTGAGCAAAAAAATACCGATTAAAACTTACAAAACCAGGTCCTCCCGTATTAGGTACCCATATATAGGCGAGTTTACCACCACTTAAACTATCTACATATCTTCTGTTATCTTCTACCCAAGCTCTTTGTCGCAATGCATTATCACTACGCAATGGCTTTGCAATTTCTGTTGTATGACCTTCGAAAACCGGATTCTTATTAACATGTATAGTAGTTTGAATATCGGCTGTGCCATCTAACAATTTATACGGATCGTCGTTAGCTGTTAATTCCTTTCCGTTTATACCCACGATATAATCTCCAACAGCTACTTTAATACCGGGTCTATCAAGCGGACTACTCAAGCCAGCGTTCCAGCTTTCGGTATTATAGATACGGGTAATTTTCCAACGACCTTTATCGGCAATTAAATCGGCGCCTAATAAACCAACACTTGGTATATCTACAGAAGGATAATCGCCTCCACCTACAAAGCTATGACCAACGCTAAGCTCTCCATTTAACTGATCCAAAACATAAGTAAGATCGTCTCTGTGTTTTATATAAGGAACAAGTGGAGCATATCTCCTGTATACCTCATCCCAATCTCTGCCATGCATATTGGGGTCATAAAAGAAATCCCTTTCATAGCGCCAGGCTTCATTAAAAATTTGTAGCCATTCTTCTTCTCTATTTAAGTATACTCGTAAATCGGTCTTTACATTTTTTGCATCAGCTGCAGAAGGTCCATTGGTAGAAGTGATTTTCCAAGTGCCTTGTTGATTCAATAACATTTTTTTACCGTCTGCAGAAATACTGATACCGCCCGCGCCCGTTGTGAATTCTTTAGCTTCCTTGCTTTCCAGTGTGAATTTTTGTAAAGAAGACGGTCTGTTTGCAATTCGCTCATTAATAAACATGCTACCTGCCGGGCCTGCAATTATCTCCACATAATTTCTTTTAGGAAGGGGGAGAGGAATGGTTCTTCTATCAATATCTGCAATGTCAATAATCACTTCCTTATCATCTTTGGGCTTAGCTTCTGCAGTTTTTGATTTATCATCCACTTTTGTTTTATCGCCTACTTTGGGGTCAACGGGTTTAGTTTCTTCCGGCTTTACTTCTTCTTCATCACTGGTTGGCTTGAAAGGAGATTGATCTGTTTGGCGTAAATTAATAACATAGGCTTCGTACTCTGCTCTTGCATTCTGTGAGCTGGTATTTGCCCAGCCGCTGGCTAATCCAAGTTCTGTACTTGCTAAAAAATAGAGATGCTTATTATCTCTATCCCAAGCGGGAGAGAAGGCATCTGCAAATGGGTTTGTTAAATTCAAAATAGCTTTTGTTTTTACATTCCAGGCCTTCACACCTCTGAACATATTCGATCCTGTTTTGCTGTATGCCAACCACTGTGCATCGGGGCTCCAGGTAAGCCCCATTCTTCCACGTTCAATATTTATACCGCCTATATCGGCAGTAGTAAGGTTACCGCTTGATAATTCTATTACTTGTATTCTTAAGTCGTCGTCTACAAAAGCAATATATTTCCCATCGGGGCTCCAGGTAGGTTCCCAGACCATCTTAGAAATACCGATAGCAATACTTCTTGGTTTACCCATACCATCTTGTGGTGCAATCATTAAAGCATAACCTTTACCACCGGCATCACTAAACCAAGCTATTTCATTTCCTTTAGGCGACCATATTGGGGCTCTATCCGCGGCTGTATTTGATTGGGTAATATTGCGTACATCTCCATTTTCAACAGGTGCGGTAAAAATTTCCCCACGTGCTTCAAGGATTGCTCTTTTGCCGGTTGGACTAATACTCGCAGATTCTATTCTTCTACCAAGATTTTCCCAGCGAGGAGCAGCCCAGGGAAAATCACCCACTACATTAATGGCTAACTGTTTATTATTATTGCCGTTGAGGTCAATGGTATGTAAGAAGCCTTCTCGCTCGTATACTAATTTCTTTGTATTGCCCGATAACCATTTTATATCAGCGCCTTTAAAAGAAGTAATAGGAGTAACTGCTTTAGTATTTGTATTGTAACTCCAGATATTTGCAACACCTCCATCTCTATCACTCAGGAAATAAATAGTATCGCCGATCCATAAAGGTTGAATATCAATCGTACGATTATTTGGTAATAATGTTTCTGCTTGCGTGGCAAGATCTAATATAATGAGCGGGGTGTTTTGTCCACCACGATAAGCTCTCCATTCCACATCCCAGCGACCCACTTTATCGATCACCAACTTTGTACCATTGGGGCTATAGCTCCCATCATTACCCCATTGTTTAGAAAGTAGTTTACTCGGGCCACCCGTTGCCGGTACAGACCATAAACGCATATGTGGAGTGGGTGTTGTTTCTCTATCGCAGGAGTATAAAATATTTTTCCCATCTACACTCCAGCCTCTTGCAATAGCGTTTGCCGGATGCCAGGTTAATCGAGTTGCTTCGCCACCTTTAGCTGATACTACATATACTGCATTACTGCCGCTACGGTTACTCGTAAATGCTATCCATTGTCCGTTAGGAGAAAAATGAGGCTGCATTTCTACAGCGGGTGTACTTGTTAAGCGAATGAGATTACCGCCATCTAAATCACTGATCCATAAATCGGAGCCATAGGCAAAAACTATTTGAGTAGCACTGATATCCGGCTGTCTTAATAGTCGGGTACCTTGCGCTTGCATACTACCGGCAGTCATCAACATGAGTATAACACTCAATGATAGATAAGATTGTAATGGCTTCCTACATGAAGATCTCATGGTAAGGGTTTTGATGTAGGAACAAGATACGGAAAAAATGATGGGAAAATAGTTAAGGATGTTGATCGATCGATAAACAAAACTTACTCTTTTCTATTGGTTGGTTGTCTTTAAAAAGCGTATAAGGGAAACAGCCTGCACGAAAGAAGTTACCTCTTTCGAGTATCAGGGAGGATTGTTTGATATCAGGGATATCGAATAAAATACCTCCGTCGGTATCATAAATAATGATATGGTAGTAATGATTGGTAGGTTCGGGTAAATGAATGATTACATATCCTTTTGGAGAAACAGTTAAGTAGGATGCTTTAGTAGCAGGGGCCATTTTTTTTTCGGTTTCTTCTATTACAGGAGTTGATGCTATCTTTTTATCATGTAAAGATTGTGCGGCTGTAAAAATAGTTTTACCGCCTCTCATAGTATAGCTGATACGATAATAAGGAATTTTATTGGGGGGAATTTTTTTATCGATAAAGTCGTTCTCCGGCATATCGGGGTGTGTGGCTGAACGGATGGTGGTGAATGTTTTTTGATGATCCAGGCTCCTTTGGATGAGTAACTGTATACAGTTGCGATGCGGGTTACGCCAACTGAGTTTAATATTATTTTGTTTGGTAGATTGAATGGCGAAATGAGGGAGTAGGGGCTGACAAACAACCACTATAGAAAACAGTAAGCAAATAATAAAAAGCCAACCTTTCTTCATTGTACTAAAGATACCGGTTAATTTAGAAAACCAGTTGATCCTGTTTTAAGGAATGGTTACCCTGTAAACCACCACTATGGATCATCAGTATTTTACTATCGGAGTTGAAATAGTTTTCTGTTATTAATTGCAGGGTAGCATAGCATAATTTAGAAGTATACACGATATCTGTTGGAATGGAGGTTTGTTGCCAAAATGTATTCATAAATGCCAGCAATTTTGGAGGATGTTTGGCATACCCTCCAAAATGGAAATCATGTTTTGTTTCCCAATTATTTTTGGAGGGGTTGATGAGCAGTTTTTTAATGGCTGCATCCAGGCCGGTATGGTTTTTCAATACAGCGATACCGGTAATTTGTTGATGGGGTAGGGAGCTGTTGATGAGTCCGGCCATCATAGTGCCTGTACCGCATGCGCAAACAATATGGGTAAATTTTTCGCATCCTGCAATTCGGAGAATATCTGCGGCGCCTTCGGCGCCGCCACTCCCATACCCACCTTCGGCAACCCATAACCAATGGTGATCTTGAAAACCTTGTTTAATTTTCTCCTTATGGCTATACACTTCACGTGATACAAAATATAATTCCATTCCAAATTCCCTGGCCTGTTTCAAACTCTCCGAATCACCATCTTCACCCCGAATAAAACCTACCGTTGCAATACCGGCCTGCTTACCCGCATAAGCCAACGCTACAATATGATTGGAATAAGCTCCTCCAAAACTGGCTATAGCCTCTACCTTATTGCTTTTAGCTTCCTCCATATATCCCTTCAACTTAAACCATTTATTACCACTGATAATAGGATGTATTTTATCGAGCCTCAGTATCGACAGCATACTAACCGGTAATGAAAATGATGTTATTTCCTCAATTACTGCTGCTTTTACATCAACCATCGGTTAAATTATTTGTGGGAAAAAAGGAATGATATAGTTTCGTACCGCGTAAAAATACAGTATGAAACCCACCCTTGTAATATTAGCCGCAGGAATGGCCAGCAGATATGGTAGTATGAAGCAAATCCAAGGTTTTGGTCCGGCAGGAGAAACCATTATGGATTACTCTATTTATGATGCTATTCGCGCAGGTTTTGAAAAAGTAGTATTCATTATAAGAGAGGAGTTTGCAGAACAATTTAAAAATATATTCGAGCCCAAACTAAAAGGTAAAATCGATACCGATTATGTTTACCAAGATCTTACAGCCTTTACCAATGGGGTGGCTTATAATCCGGAGCGACAAAAACCTTGGGGTACAGCGCATGCGGTTTTGTGTTGTAAAGGAAAAGTGAACGAACCCTTTGCCGTAATTAATGCCGACGACTATTATGGAACTGATGCTTTTGTTCAGGCATATGATTTTTTAGTAAACCATTGCAACGAACAAACCTATGCATTGGTAGGCTATCAATTGAAGAAAACATTGAGTGAGAATGGAAGCGTAAGCAGGGGGGTTTGTACGGCTGATGCAAATCATAATCTTACCAATATTACCGAGCGTACAAAAATTTATAGAAAAGATAATCAAATCGTATTCGAAGAAGAAGATGGTGTTCATGTACTCCCGGAAGAAAGCCCGGTTAGTATGAATTATTTTTGCTTCGCCCCGGGATTTATTAGTCTTTGTGAAAAATTATTTAACGAATTCATTGTTACCAAAGGGGGAGAGCTAAAATCCGAATTTTTTATTCCCTTTGCGGCTAATTATTTTATTGAACAAAAACTGGGTGTGTTGAAAGTGTTGCCCACCAGTTCACAATGGTTTGGCGTAACGTATAAAGAAGATGCACCCGGTGTGCAAGCATCTATCAATGCATTAGTAGCTGCAGGCACATACCCCTCATCGCTTTGGGGTTAGATGATGATTTCTTTCTTATCTTCCCTGTAAATCACATTATGGCACAGCATCATCATGAGGATCTTTTTGAAAACAGAAAGCAATTTCAATTAGAGCGATTAATACTATTCAGCGATGCCGTTTTTGCCATCGCTATCACATTGCTGGTAATAGAAATTCGCGTTCCGGAAATAGATAATAAGACTAATGTTTTGGAGCACCTTAAAGATGAACTATGGCTAAGGTTTCCCCAATTTTTTGGCTTTGTGTTGAGTTTTACAGTAATTGGACAATTCTGGACGAACCACCACCGCTTGTTTGGGTTAGTTAATAACTTTAATAACGGGTTACTTTGGCTAAACCTTCATATGCTTTTTTGGATCGTATTGGTGCCTTTTACCAGCGGATTGAATTCGCATTATGGAGACCTAGATCTAGTATGGCAGATCTATAGTTTGAATCTTTTTATGATCGGATTATCGCTGTTCTTTTTAAATAGATATATCGGTAACCCTAAAAGAAATTTATCCGAATTTGCACATGATAGATTATCAAAAAAGTATGCTTATCTAAGAAGTCTTTCCGTTGCTTCCATTTTTTTATTGGGTGCTATATTTGCAGGCCTTAGAGGATATTTTTTTTATTATGCTGCCAGATACATTTATATATTGATTCCTTTTGTATTGAGTATTATTAATAGAGCTGCCAATAAACGTATCGCAAAATAAAAAGGGAACCATAGCTGGTTCCCCGTTTCTCTTGCTTGCTTATTATTATTTTCCGTAAGCCTTTACATAATATACACAGTCTTCTACTTTTTTAATCTGTTCTTTTCTTTCCATTCCTTTTAAAGTAGACTTTACAGGCATTTTCAAATCTTCAAAAGCTTTATCAGAATTGTGTAAGCTGTCGACTAATGCATAGATATTTTTAGATTTCACAGCGAAAGCAACACCATCTGCCTGTAACTGACGGGTACTTAATACACCAATAATATCTCCTACTTTGTTGAATACCGGTGCACCCGAATTACCGGGGTTCACACTCATTTGTATTTGGTAGGAAAGGGTATCGCCATTATAACCCGATTTGGCACTTAAATACCCCATGCCATAAACCACCTCATTTCTAGGATAACCCAGCGTGAAAATTTCTTCTCCTAAATCGGCGTTCGATTTGCGGATAATATAAGGGATATTCTTAACGGGCACATATTCAGGATCATTGATGAGTAAAATCGCTAAATCTTTATCATGATCAATATGCACAATAGAGGATTTGAATTCTTCTCCCTTATTATTTACTACCACAGCACCTGTTCCTTTTAAAACGTGTGCATTGGTAATAATATATCCTTTGTTGCTGATTAAGAAACCCGATCCACCGCTCAATAACCGTGCGTTAGTAGGGATTTTACTAGTCACTTCTTTAATAACAGCACCCTGGTATTGTTGATTTTTCTTTACTACTTCCAGATCTTTACCTAATTGCTCGAGCTTGGGGGCATTAACAGCAGAAGAAAAATAGAATGCCAAACCACTTATGAATAAGGCAATAGCGCCCCCTACTGAAGCTGCGATAGCGGTAACTTTTTTGTATCTATTCCAGAACTGAACAACCTTACCTTTTGTAGTTAATTCTCCACCTTCATTCAAATCTCCACGTTCCAATAAATAAGTGTGAGTTTCGTATAAGCTATGTTTAATATTTCGGCGGGTAGCATACATATCCATCTGATGAATGAACATATTATGTTCCACCACCATCTGATCGATCTCAGGAGTTGTTTTCCGAAGATTTTCGAAATAAGCACGCTCTTCGGAGTTCATCTCTCCGTTGAGGTATCTTTCGATGGCTTCTAATAATAAAATATCATCCATATACTTACTCTCCAATATTATACTGCGAAAAGAATAGTTTCTTTAGGCGCATTAAACATTTATATTTCTGGTTCTTGGCATTATCGGCATTGGTATATCCAAATTCGGCTGCCAAAGCATTCATATCCATTTTTTTAAGGTAGTAGCCTTCCAATAAACTCTTACAAGGCTCTCCCAAACTACTCAATGCCCGATCCATAATATTGAAATCGGCATTTCTTTTCTCATGAGCTTCCAAATCTTCTTCTACAGCCACTGTTTCCTCCATACTATCTACCGGATGCGCATATCTTCCGATCTGTTGAAGTCGCTTCAGCCAAAGCCGCCTACATATAGAATATATATAGGTTTTGATCTGGCAGGTTAAGACAAAAGATTCGTTTTGCGCCTTCTCGTATAAGGCGATCATCGCTTCCTGAAAAATATCCCTCGCCTCATCGTAAGAACCATTATTATTAAGAACATAGGCTTGAACCATATTAAAATTATCTTTATATATGGTTTCGATAGCCTTTGAATCATTGTTGGCCAATCCTTTCAATAATGCTTGTTCGTTCGTGTCGCCTTTCACTATCTGTGTTTTTAATACAATGAGGGGGGTAAAAGTAACCCAAAATACCCCTAAAATATTTTTTAAAAAAATCGGTTACTAAAAGGTTACCTTTTTCACATCTCCGTATTAATCATAAATCATTCAAATCAAAAACAAAAAAAATGAAAAAGTTATTATTCGTTCTTGCAATTGGCGCTTTTGCTGCCTGCGGTGGTGGTGAAAATAAAGAAGCTAAAGCTGATACTACTGCTACGAAAGTAGACACTGCTGCTGCTGTGAAAGTAGATACTGCTGCTGCGAAAGTAGATACTGCTGCTAAAAAAGTAGATACTGCTACTAAGAAGAAGTAATTATAAAGGCTACCCGATGCGAATGGTTAAGTGAGCTTGCCGAAATCGTATCCAACCTTTTTTTTCATATGGCAAGCAATCGTTAGAAGCCGCTCCGTTTCCACGGAGGGGCTTTTTTATTAGATATATAATTCTAAAAATACTAACTAACGATAGTTTAGTGAAATGTATTTTTTTTAAATAGTAATCATTAACTATATTTACAGCGAATGCAAAAACTCGCGACAAATACCTGGTTCTATTTTTATGGTTATTTCTACTTTAGAAAAAGTAGCCGGGTCCTTTTTGCAAAAGCATAATACTTTTAAAACAATCAATAAGGTCCCGGTTAACACCGGGATTTTTTTTTATGACGCAAGAAAGAAAAAATAATAAAACAGCAACAACAAAACCTATTTGTATCCAGGGCTATGAAGGCAGTTTTCACCAAGTTGCTGCTCGTCATTTTTTTGGAAAATCGGTGGAAGTATTACCCTGCGCTTCTTTCCGAGAATTGGTTAAAAAAGCCATGGATCCCACTCTATCTGCAGGTGCCGTGATGGCGATAGAAAATTCCATTGCGGGAAGTATTCTGCCGAATTATAATTTATTGCAAAAGGCAAACCTGCAAGTGATAGGAGAAGTATATCTTTCGATCAGCCAAAACTTACTCGTAAATAGAGGAGTAAACTTAGCTGATATCCGAGAAGTGCATAGCCACCCTATGGCTATTTTACAATGCCTTGATTTTTTAGAAGAAAATAAATGGAAACTGATAGAAACAGAGGATACCGCCCTTAGTGCTAAACATGTGCAACAACATAAAAGTAAACATGTAGCTGCTATTGCCAGCAAGCTATCAGCAGAATTATTCAACTTAGAAATCATTGCACCGGATATTCAAACTCAAAAAAATAATATCACTCGTTTTTTAGTACTTCAGCCACGCCATAAATCAATTGAAGTAGCCGATGCTAACAAAGCATCTCTCTATTTCCAAACAGATCATTCAAAAGGTATTTTGGCTAAAGTTTTAGGTACCATTGCCAATGGTGATATTAACCTGAGTAAACTCCAAAGTATGCCCATACCGGGGAGTAATTTTAAATATGGATTTTATGCCGATATGGAGTTTGATGATATTTCGGCATTACATGAAGTACTCCAGAAAATAGACCCACTTACTAATAGCTTAAAACTATTTGGCACCTATAAAAAAGGAAAACCCATTAAAGGATAATGATGCATATTACAACAGCAAAACGATTGGCAGGTATTGGGGAATATTATTTCTCCCAAAAATTGCGTGAAATAGATCAGCTCAATAAATCAGGAAAAAACATTATCAATTTGGGTATTGGAAGCCCCGATCTACCGCCACATCCTAGTATCATTCAAGTGTTAGAAGAAGAGAGTCGCAAACCTAATGTACATGCCTATCAATCTTATAAAGGCTCACCCATTTTAAGAAATGCCATAGCACAATGGTATGCTACTTGGTATGGTGTATCACTTGATGCCGATAGCGAAGTATTACCGCTAATAGGAAGTAAAGAAGGGATCATGCATATATGTATGACGTACTTACAGGAAGGTGATGAGGTACTCATACCTAACCCAGGCTACCCCACTTATACCAGTGCAGTAAAACTAGCAGGTGGTACACCTGTTTATTATGAACTTTCTGCCACCAATGATTGGGAACCTGATTTTGATAAACTGGCATCAGGCGATTTATCTAAGGTAAAACTAATGTGGGTGAACTATCCGCATATGCCTACAGGTAAATCGGCATCAACCCCACTCTTCGAAAAAATAATTGCTTTCGCTAAAAAAAATAATATCCTTGTTTGTCACGATAACCCCTACAGCTTTGTATTGAATGAGCAACCTAAAAGTTTACTATCAATTGATGGGGCTAAAGAAGTAGCTATTGAATTAAATTCTTTAAGCAAAAGTGTGAATATGGCGGGTTGGCGTGTAGGTATGTTATGTGCCGCTAAAGAAAGGATCGATGAAATCCTTACTTTCAAAAGTAATATGGATAGTGGGATGTTTTTACCCGTTCAGCTGGCTGCTGCTAAAGCCTTAACATTGGATCTAAGCTGGTATGAGGAACTCAACTCCATTTATGCAGTACGCAGAGAAAAAGTATTTGCATTACTCGATCTGCTGAAGTGTGAGTATAGCAAAACCCAAACAGGAATGTTTGTATGGGCAGCTATACCTGCCGGTTATAAAGATGGATATGCATTGAGTGATGAAATTTTATATCAGGCAAATACATTTATTACACCCGGTGGTATTTTTGGGTCGGCAGGAAATAATTATATCAGAATTAGTTTATGCGGATCGGTTGAGAAATTTGAAGAAGCAATTGAGAGGGTGAAGGGGATAGGGGATAGGGTATAGGGTGTAAGGTGGACTAAGTAACTAAGTAAATAAGTAAAAACGGACTTCCGGACTCCCGGACTTTCCAACTTGAATACAATGGTAGTAACAATAATAGGTACAGGATTAATTGGCGGCTCAATGTCGCTGGTGCTGCAGCAAAAAGGTTTTGCCAGCAGGGTATTAGGTGTTGAACTAAACCCGGATCATGCCGCCAAAGCATTATCGTTAGGATTGGTACACGAAATCCTTTCATTAGAAAATGCAGTACAACGATCAGATTTAATTATTTTATCCACCCCCATCAATGTTGCCGAAGAAATAGTATCCGGTATTTTAGACTTGGTAGATAAGCAGGTAATCATGGATGTAGGTTCTACTAAAAAATCCATTTGCGATGCCGTTGCCAATCACCCTAAAAGAGCCCGTTTTGTAGCTACACATCCCATGTGGGGAACAGAAAATAGTGGCCCTGAAGCGGCAGTAGATCAGGCTTTCGCCAAAAAAGCAACCATCATCTGCGGAAAAGAAGAAACTGCCGAAGACGCTTTGGCATTGGTGGAAAAAATATACCGGCTATTAGATATGCATTTATTGTATATGCAAGCTGCAGATCATGATATGCACGTAGCCTATATCAGTCATATTTCTCATATCACTTCCTTTGCTTTAGCGAATACGGTGTTAGAAAAGGAAAAAGAAGAGGATGCCATTTTTGAATTGGCCAGCGCCGGTTTTGAGAGTACCGTAAGGCTTGCTAAAAGTAACCCGGCTATGTGGGTTCCCGTTTTTATGCAAAACAGGGAAAACGTATTAGATGTACTGAATGAACATATTTCTCAGTTGAGAAAATTTAAGTCTTGTTTGGAAAAAGAAAATTATGCCTACCTACAAGAATTAATAGAAAACGCAAATGGCATAAAAAGAATATTAAAATAGCAAAGCCCCTATAATAGAGTACCTTTGCGCAAAATTTTGAAAACATGAGTACGACTTTTGAAGGGTTGGGAATTGATGAGCGATTGATTCGGTCAACCAAGGAACTGGGGTATGAAACCCCAACAGCAATACAGGAACAGGCGATTCCGGTGCTGCTGAGCGGCACCAAAGACTTTATAGGATTGGCGCAAACAGGAACAGGTAAAACGGCTGCTTTTGGCTTACCGTTATTACACATTATTGATGCATCAGCAAAATATCCACAAGCACTTATTGTTTGTCCAACCAGGGAACTTTGCTTGCAAATTGTAAAAGAGATAGAACTCTTTAAAAAATACATAACAGGTGTTGCTGTTGTGGCTGTATATGGCGGAGCCTCTATCGGATTGCAAATAAAAGACATCAAACGCGGTGTTCAAATTGTAGTGGCCACCCCGGGAAGATTAATTGATTTAATCGAAAGAAAAGCGATTAACCTAGAACAAATTCAATATGTAGTGTTAGATGAAGCCGATGAAATGCTGAACATGGGCTTTAAGGAAGATATTGAATTTATCTTAAAAAATACGCCTAAGCGCGATAGCACCTGGTTATTTTCTGCAACCATGCCTCCTGAAATTCGTAAAGTGAGTCAGCGTTACATGAAAGACCCCAAAGAGGTAACAGTAGGTAAAGTAAATACGGCCAATAAAAGTATCGATCATCAGTTTTATGTTACTACGGCCATGCATCGTTATGAAACATTAAAACGTATCATCGATTTTAATCCCGGTATCTATGGCATTATATTCACGCGTACGAAAATGGATGCCCAGGAAATCTCTGAACGATTAACAAGAGAGGGTTATGATATTGATGCTTTACATGGAGATCTTACGCAAGCGCAGCGAGATAAAGTGATGGGACAATTCCGCGATAAAAGCTTACAGTTATTGATCGCAACAGATGTGGCAGCGCGAGGTATTGATGTTCAGGGTATCACCCATGTTATCAACTACGAATTACCCGATGATGTAGAAGTATATACGCATCGTAGCGGTAGAACGGGTCGTGCAGGTAATCAGGGTATCTGTATCTCTATTATACATGCTAAAGAAATGTATAAGCTCAACCAAATTGAAAGAATCAATAAATCTGCTTTTCATAAGCTCGATATTCCTTCGGGAAAAGATGTTTGCAGAAAACAATTCTTTCACTTCATGGATAAATTATTATCAGCAGATATTAGTCATGGTGATTATGAAACCTATGTTCCGATGCTTGCAGAAAAATTTGCAAACGTAGATAAGGAAGAGGTATTAAAGCGAGTGGCTGCTATGGAGTTCGATCGTTTCTTAAAGTACTACGAAAATGCGGAAGACTTGAATATTCGTGATCGTGGTAAAAAAGATAGAGAAAGAGAGAGAAGTCAGGGTAATGACCGTGTGCGTGACCAAGGAAGAGGCGATTCCCGAAAAGCATATAGAACGGGTGGTGGATATAGCCGATTATTTGTTAATCTCGGTACCAAAGATGGTTTTTATAAAGCCAGCTTCTTACAATTCATTTTAGATATGAGTGATCTTAAAAAAGAAGTATTAGGAAAAATTGATATGAAGGATATGAATAGTTGGATAGAAATAGAACAGGGTGCAGCGCAACAAATGATACGTGCATTGGATGGTAAGAATTATAAAGGCAGAAGAATTCGGATGAATGATGCGGATTCCGGAGGAAGGAGATAAGTAAATAAGTAACGAAGTATAATAAGTAATTAAATTATATTATGGAACAGGCAACAACACAACAAACAAACATCAATGAAATTGTAGCGAAACGTCCGCTTATCATTTCAGGTCCTTGTAGTGCTGAAACAGAGGAACAGGTAATACAAACAGCAACTCGTTTAGCAGCTACGGGTAAGGTAGATATTTTACGTGCAGGTATTTGGAAGCCGCGTACGCGCCCGGGAAGTTTTGAAGGTATCGGTACCAAAGGATTACCTTGGTTACAGCAAGCAAAAAAAATATCCGGATTGCCCGTTGCAGTAGAAGTAGCAACAGGTAAACAAGTGGAAGATGCCTTGCATTTTGATGTGGATGTACTGTGGATTGGAGCTAGAACAACGGTAAACCCCTTCAGTGTTCAAGAAGTTGCTGACGCGTTGAGAGGTGTGGATGTGCCGGTACTTATCAAAAACCCCATCAACCCCGATCTAGAATTATGGATCGGTGCTGTAGAGCGTGTAGCAAAAGCAGGTATTAAAAATATCGGTCTGATTCATCGTGGCTTCAGCTCTTATGGTAATACGGAATACCGCAATGCCCCTATGTGGCATTTGGCAATTGAAATGAAACGTCGTAACCCGGGTATGTTACTTATTAATGACCCCTCTCATATTTGTGGAAGAAGAGATATTTTATTAGACGTAGCACAAAAAGCGATTGACCTTGATTTTGATGGATTAATTATTGAAAGCCATATCGACCCGGATAATGCATGGAGTGATGCTAAGCAACAAATCACACCTGAGAAATTGGGTGACATGATCGGATCTATCATCTGGAGAAAAGAAGATATCAACTCTGAAGAATTACACGCTAATATGGAAAAAATGCGTGCGCAAATTAATCACCTAGATGATGAACTACTCCAACTGCTTGGGCAAAGAATGAAAGTGGCAGATAAAATTGGTCAGTACAAAAAAGAGAATAATATTACCATCTTACAAACTAATCGTTGGAATGCTATTTTAGAAAGAGCATTTGTGAATGGAGAAAAAATGGGGTTAAGCAGAGAATTTATCACGAAATATTTTGATGCCGTGCATATGGAGAGTATTAATCATCAGAATAAGATTATGAATTCATAATTGTCAATGGTCAATAGTCATTAGTCATTTGTGGGAAAACCACTGACCACTGACCACTGACCACTGACCACTGATTGGAGTATGACTAGAAAAAAAATTTTATTCGGTAGTAGTACTACTACTTTTTATTTCGATGCTGCTTTTTCTTATCTGGAAAAAATAGTATCGAAAGAGCATACTTTTTTAGTAACCGATACCAATGTATTTGCCAAGCATAAAAAATTATTTAAAGCTTGGAATACCATTGTTTTGAAAGCAGGGGAGCAGTACAAAATACAACAAACCGTAGATGTATTGATAGATCAGTTAATTAAAATGGGTGCTAATAGGCAATCTATTTTAATTGGTGTAGGCGGGGGTGTAATTACCGATATCACCGGCTATGCAGCGGGTATTTTTATGCGCGGTATTCGTTTTGGGCTTATTCCTACTTCTTTATTAGCCATGGTGGATGCAGCAATTGGGGGAAAGAATGGGATTGATGTGGGTGTATATAAAAATATGGTTGGACTCATTCGCCAACCTGAATTTTTACTATATGATGTTAGCTTACTCAAATCCTTACCTGATGCAGAATGGAAAAATGGTTTTGCAGAAATAATTAAACATGCTGCTATAAAAGATGCAAAAATGTTTGCCGAACTAGAGCAAAATGCTATTACAAAATATAAGAAAGATGCAAATGCATTAGCATCATTGATTCAGCGAAATGCAATGATTAAAATTAAAGTAGTTGTAGAAGATGAGTTTGAAAAAGGCGATAGAAAGTTGTTGAATTTTGGTCATACGCTAGGTCACGCTATCGAAAATATCTATGAGTTAAGTCACGGACAAGCCATCAGTATCGGTATGACGTATGCAGCTTTGATTTCTGCACAATTAAAATTTTATAAAGAAGCCCCTCGTTTAATATCCTTACTGCAAAAATACGGATTGCCCACTATTGCCGATTTTGATGCCAAGCAAGCATTCAAAATTTTATTGAAAGATAAAAAGGGTGATGGGGTATCCATGCATTATATTCTTTTGGAGAAAACAGGTAAAGCTGTTGTACAGCCGATTCTATTGGTACAACTGCAAGAAATATTTAAACAGTTCAAGTTATCATAATGGTTGTTCGTGTTAAACCCGGTAAAGTAGAAGGTAACATATATGCACCTGCGAGTAAAAGCAGTATGCAACGTGCTTGTGCAGCTGCTTTATTGCGAAAGGGTACTACAGTTATAAAAAATCCCGGGAAGAGTAATGATGATATTGCTGCCTTAGATACGATTAAAAAATTAGGAGCAAATTTTACTTTTGAGGAACAAGGTGATCTGGTTATTTTTTCGCAGGGTGTTAACCCCATAAATAATGAAATGAATTGTGGGGAGAGTGGTTTAGGTATACGTATGTTTACACCTATTGCAGCATTGAGTAAGGAAGCTATAACCATACAAGGAACGGGTAGCTTGCTTACCAGACCTATGAATTTTTTTGATACCATTTTTCCGGAATTACAGGTAAGTATCCAATCGAATGCAGGCAAATTACCTTTGCATATTCATGGCCCTTTAGTACCGGCTGATATTGAGATCGACGGTTCTTTGAGCTCGCAATTTTTAACAGGACTATTAATGGCATATGCTGCTGCAGGGGCTAATGGTAGAACGATACGTGTTCATAATTTAAAAAGTAAACCTTATATAGATCTTACGTTAAAAGTGCTCCATGAATTTGGTTGGGAGGTTACGCACGAAGATTATACTGTTTTTCATTTTAATGCACTGTCATCCCAACGAGCCGAAGGCGAGGAGAAACCTTACACCCCAAACCAAGAACCTTATACCTATACCGTAGAAGGTGATTGGAGCGGTGCTGCCTTTTTATTGGTAGCAGGTGCTATTGCAGGTGATATTGTGGTAGCCGGTCTGGATGTTTTTTCAACCCAGGCAGATAAAGCGATTTTACAAGCATTGAGTGATGCGGGTGCCGGATTATCCGTACAGGAGAAGCAAATTGAAATTAGAAACTTGCCTTTAAAAGCCTTCCATTTTAATGCTACTGATTGTCCGGATTTATTTCCACCACTAGTGGCATTAGCTGCTTGTTGCTCGGGTACTACAACTATTGAAGGGGTTAATAGGTTAGCCCATAAAGAGAGCGATAGGGGGTTAACCTTACAAGAAGAATTCGCTAAATTGGGTATCGAAATAATTTTACAGGGCGATTTGATGTTAGTGAAAGGAGGAAATATAAAAGGAAACACAGTTCATTCTCGGCACGACCATCGTATTGCAATGGCATGTGCAGTTGCCGCCTTACGTGCAGATAGGGAGGTGGTGATCGAAGAAGCTCAGGCAATAAATAAATCTTATCCTAACTTTTTTGAAGATCTCATTACGCTAAAAGCTATTATAAATTATGAATGATGAGTTAAGAATTATGAATTTCTATTTAAAACTCATAATTCCTAATTCCTAATTCAAAATTCAGTAACAATGAACTCGTTAGGAAC
>CABHOW010000132.1 GCA_902168225.1 uncultured Flavihumibacter sp.
CTCGGAGATGTGTATAAGAGACAGGGATTGATCAAGAAGATCAAGTTTAATATTTTGAGCCGAATTCATAAAGAGCTCCTGATCTCTGTACCTTTTTCTAAAAAAGGTCGTCTGGTTGGCTTTTGCAAGGATATTAACCTCGGTTATTGTTCATGCCATACCGTTGCTTTTGCTGCAATCCAAATAGCCTATTCGCTGAAGTATGCTCGTATTATCTGTTCAGGCCTTGATTTAACGGGTAGCTGTTCGCGTTTCTATGATGAAGATAAGAATCCTATGCCCTCAGAGTTGACTCGGGATTTATTCAAAATTTTACCATTTTTCCGTTTTATGCGTGAAAATATAGAAGATATCAATATTTATAATTTATCCGACGATACTGCAATTCAATATGATATTATTCCCTATATGAAAATATCCGAAATTGAAGAGCCGTGTGTTTATGAAAAAATAAGCTAATATTTTATATGTGTTTATTACGTGTTATAAATTATATTGGAGTTGGCTAATAATGATTAAAAAAATAATATTTACCGTCACACCAATATTTTCTATACCGCCAAAAGGAGCTGCAGCGGTTGAAACATGGATTTATCAGGTCGCAAAAAGACTTTCGATTCCAGTAACTATCGCCTGTATTCGAAACGAAGGTTACCCAACCTACACAAAAGTAAATGATCACTGTGATATTCACTACATTGGTTTTAGTCGAGTCTATAAACGACTTTTCCAAAAGTGGACTCGACTTGATCCTGTGCCATATTCTCAGCGTATTTTAAATACCCAACCTAAAAACACTGATCCGAAAGACTCTGTTATTGTTATCCACAATAGCATGAAGCTGTATAAACAGATTCGTAGCAGAAGCCCTCACGCGCAGCTAGTTATGCATCTTCATAATGCTTTCGAGCCAGGTGAGTTAGACAAAAATGCAAAGATAATTGTTCCTAGCCAGTTTCTTTTCGATTTCTATTCGGAAAAAATGCCTGATGCAAATATTGCTATTGTGCCTAATGGTTTTTGTTCTGAATCGTATGAACAAAATAATACTGAAGATTTGAGGCAGAAACTGAACATTGATGCAAATGATACCGTGTTATTATTTGCAGGAAGGATATCACCAGATAAAGGTTGCCTGATGCTTATGGAGGCTTTTAATCAGCTGAATAAGATACAAGATAACCTCAAACTGGTGATTGTCGGAGATCCTTTTGCCAGTAAAAAAGGCGAAAAAGCTGAATATCAGAAAAAAGTTCTGGATGCAGCGAAAGCTATTGGAGCGCAATGCATTATGGCGGGTGGACAGCCTCCAGAGCAGATGCATAACTATTACCGTTTAGCAGATTTAGTTGTTGTTCCTTCTCAGGTAGAAGAAGCTTTTTGTATGGTAGCTGTTGAAGCGATGGCGGCAGGTAAACCAGTGCTTGCCAGTCAAAAAGGTGGAATTAGTGAGTTTGTTCTGGAAGGAATTACAGGCTATCACCTTGCAGAGCCTATGACATCTGAAAGTATTCTCGCGGATATTAAGCGCGTTTTGGCGGATGCTGACAGAGCTCAAATTGCTAAAAATGCCCGAAATTTTGTTTTCTCAAAATATAGCTGGGAACATGTTACTCAGCGTTTTGAAGCACAAATACAAGACTGGTTTGGTTAAAAATTATTGGATTTGAAGAGCCTGCCTGAACTTAATGTCAGGCAGGCTTTTTTTTATTTATTCCGCATTGCTAACAGTAAACCAACAATCAAGCCAATTGGTTTGAGATCAACTTCCTCGAAGTTACCTCGAATAATATAAAAGCTTACAAGCGTTAAAAATAGTAGTAATTGACCATTATAAGGAGTGACGACAACTGTTTTAAACGTTGCATTAGCTGTCTCTTTGATAATAGAGCCATACAGATAAAGTAAAGCGAGTAGTCCAGCCAAACCCGCTGCAAACCAAATTGACAAAACAACGTTGTGTGGCCCAATGGATTGCCTGAACTTCCATGACGGAAAATCTACAACACGCTTATTATATATTGCATGGTAAATATCATCGCCGTAGCCATATCCCTTAAGAGGATTTTCCATAATTAATGTCCACGCCGTACCTTGAGTACCATTGGTATAGCGATAAGAACTGTCGGTCTGTTGAAGTTTATAAATAAGCCTGTCTTTACCAGCATGATCACCTTTATAGGTAAATACACCCACTGCGGCAACAGAAATAACGATGGAAGTCAGCATCAATAATTTCCACTGACGATTTAAGATTAACCATAGCAGAGTCACTATGAATACTGCCAGCCATGCACCACGAGACAGCGTTCCTAATAGCAGAAATAAGAAAACTGCACTAAAAATTACGAATGCTATTTTATAAGAGGTTTTCTTGATAAGCCAAAGGTTTAATAATGCTGGAAACAGAAACACCATTGAATCGGAAATACTACGGTGTTCATAGGTGGAAAATGGCATTATTCCTTTATTATAATCCTGAATATAAAGAATAAGTTCAACAAGACAACGTAAGCCAAGTCCGGTAACTAATGAGTATAGTACAATTTTACCAATGCTTTCATTATCTTCATCTTTTAATAATGCAGGTATAAGTAAACTATAGGCCAAAAATCCTTTAAGTACCGTATTACTGAATTCTTTAAAACTGATTTTCAGATCAGGTGATATAAAAGTAGCATATAAAAGAATGAGTGATAGTGCC
>CABHOW010000133.1 GCA_902168225.1 uncultured Flavihumibacter sp.
GCTTAAAAGCAATAAAAACAACCTGAAACTGTTCATTTTTACGCTTTATTTTTTGCCTTCAAAGACCGATATTTGCCAACATTCTGGCTAAAACAGCATAATCTCGCTATAATGAAGGATTTTTCGTATATAACCAATTCACATCCGGCTTTTATTGAGAACCTATATCAAGAATTTGTAAAAAATCCGGCATCAGTAGACCCGGATCTAAAGAAATTTTTTGAGGGATTCGATTTTGCAGTTAGTAATGGAACTGTAAATGGAGTAGCGGCTTCATCGGCAAGCACGGCTGATGTAGATTGGATGAAAGAAATTAAAGTTTACCGCCTCATTCTGGGGTACCGCAATAAAGGGCATCTATTAGCCAAAACCAATCCTATCCGTGAACGCAAAGATAGAGGAGCCAATTTGGATCTTTCTTTCTTTGGATTAGGTGAGGCTGATATGAATACGGTTTATCAAGCAGGCAATCTTATAGGATTGGGTGCAGCTACTTTACAACAAATTCTGACCCATCTGGAAAATACATATGCTCACCATGTTGGTATAGAATTTAAATATATCAGTGATCAGAAAAAAATTGATTGGCTAACAAGTGAGATGGAAAAGAAATT
Source organism: uncultured Flavihumibacter sp. (assembly GCA_902168225.1). Classification (GTDB taxonomy): domain Bacteria; phylum Bacteroidota; class Bacteroidia; order Chitinophagales; family Chitinophagaceae; genus Sediminibacterium. Next base: position 615 of record CABHOW010000133.1, read on the forward strand.
TGCCGCTCCATTACCAATTGAAAAAAAGAAGAGGGTCTTGGAAAAACTGAACCAAGGGGTGATGTTTGAAAAATTCCTGCACACAAAATATATTGGGCAGAAAAGATTCTCATTAGAAGGTGGTGAAACTACAATTGCTGCATTAGACGCAATCATTAATGTAGCTGCTAATAATGCTGTTGAGGAAGTAGTGATAGGTATGGCACATAGAGGCAGACTGAATGTGTTAGCCAATATCATGGGTAAAACATATGAACAAATTTTTAGTGAGTTCGAAGGCACTGCAACCATGGATCAAACCATGGGAAGCGGAGACGTAAAATACCATATGGGCTATGGTAGTGAGGTCCAAACCATAGATCAAAAATCTATCCACTTAAAATTGATGCCTAACCCTTCCCACCTGGAAGCTGTAGATCCGGTGGTGGTAGGTTTTGCCCGAGCAAAAGCAGATGTTTTATATGATAGTGATTTCGATAAAATACTACCCATACTAATTCATGGAGATGCATCCGTTGCCGGACAAGGCATCGTATACGAAGTATTACAAATGAGTAATCTACGTGGTTATTATACCGGTGGTACTATTCACTTCGTAATCAATAACCAAATCGGATTTACAACTGACTTTGATGATGCCCGTAGCGCTGATTATTGCACATCGATCGCCGCCATGGTTCAGGCGCCGGTTATGCACGTAAATGGAGATGATCCTGAAGCAGTGGTGAAATGTGCTGAAATAGCAACCCGCTATCGCCAGGAATTTAATAGCGATATTTTCATCGATATGGTTTGTTATCGCCGTCATGGTCATAATGAAGGTGATGATCCTAAATACACACAGCCACATCTTTATGCACTGATCGATAAACACCAAAACCCTCGTGAGATCTACACCCAATATTTAATTCAAAACGGAGCCCCTGAATTACAAGAGTTGGCGAAAGAAATGGAGAAAAAATTCTGGGCCGATCTGCAAGAGCGTTTGGATGAAATAAAACAACACCCCCTTCCTTACAAATACCAACAGCCTGAATTGGTTTGGAAAAGTTTGGGTAAAGCTACAGCTGAAGATTTTGATTATTCTCCTAATACAAGTATTACAGAAGATCAGTTTAGGCAATTATTTGACGGGTTGATGAAATGGCCCGAAGGTTTTCAACCCCTTAAAAAAATCGAGAAATTATTACAAGATAAGATCAAACTTTTAGAAGTAGAAGGTAAGATAGATTGGGCTACCGCCGAATTGATGGCGTACGGCTCTATTCTTATATCGGGTAATATTGTGCGTATGAGCGGACAAGATGTGCAGCGTGGTACTTTTAGTCACCGCCATGCCATTTTACGCGATGAGAATACCAATAAGGGTTATAATCGATTGAATCATTTTACAGATACACAAGAGAAATTCAGAATATATAATTCTCTCTTAAGTGAGTACGGGGTATTAGGATTTGAATATGGCTATGGTATGGCCAACCCCAATGCTTTAGTTATTTGGGAAGCACAGTTTGGAGATTTTTGTAACGGTGCCCAAACCATGATCGATCAGTTCATTGCAGCCGGTGAACAGAAATGGCAGCGACAAAATGGGATAGTTATGCTACTCCCACATGGTTATGAAGGGCAAGGCCCGGAACACAGTAGTGCCAGATTAGAGCGCTTCTTACAAATGTGTGCTGAATTAAATATGGTGATAACCAACATTACTTCGGCAGCTAATTTATTTCATGCTTTACGCAGACAATTAGCTTGGAATTTCCGTAAGCCCCTTATCAATTTCTCACCTAAAGCAAACTTGCGTAACCCGGGTACTTATAGTGAGGTATCAGCTTTTACACAAAGTAGTTTTAAGGAAGTTATAGATGATGAATATGTAACAGACGCAGCTGAAGTAAAAAAGGTATTGTTCTGTAGTGGTAAGTTATATTTTGAAATGGCCGAGAAACAGGTAAAAGAAAATAGAAAAGATATCGCTATTATTCGCTTAGAGCAATTATATCCTTTGCCTACAAAACAACTCGAAATATTATATAAAAAATATAGTAAAGCAACTTGGTTTTGGACACAGGAAGAGCCACTTAATATGGGAGCAGCAAGCTTTTTACAAATGAACCTAAAAACGATCAATTTTGGTGTTATCAGTAGAAATGCAAGTGCCGCAACAGCTACCGGTTACGCAAAAGTACACGCACAGGAACAGGCAGAAATTATCAATACAGCATTCAATATCTAAACTAACAACGCAAACATATTTATATGATCGAGATAAAAGTACCTACAGTAGGTGAATCTATAAATGAAGTAACGCTTTTAAAGTGGACAAAAAAAGATGGAGACTGGGTAGAGCGCGATGAGGTGATTGCAGAACTGGAAAGCGAGAAAGCCACATTTGAAGTGAATGCCGAAAAAGCAGGTATTATTACAACTGTTGGGAAAGAAGGCGACACCTTAAATATTGGAGATGTATTAGCTACAATTGATGAAACAGCCTCCAAACCCGCAACCGGCAACTCGGACCCCGTAACCCCAAACCCGCAATCCGTAACTCGTAACCCGGAACCCGTAACTCTTAACCCCGAACCCGCAACTTCAGATATCAAAGCAACACCTGTAGCTTCTGCAATCATTGCGGATAAAAAAATTGATACAAAAGCGATTACACCCTCAGGCACCGGTGGAAAGATCATGAAGCAAGATGTACTCGAAGCACTGGCTAACCCCGGAAAAAAACCGTTGGTTGCAGGAGGAGAACTGTTTAGTAGAAATGTGCGCCAAGAGAAAATGAGTGCTTTACGTAAAACCATTAGCAGGAGACTGGTAGAAGCAAAAAATACAACGGCCATGTTAACTACTTTTAATGAAGTAGACATGACACGTGTTATGGATATACGCAAACAGTATAAAGATAAATTCAAGGAAAGTCATGGTGTTAATTTAGGCTTTATGAGTTTCTTTGCTAAAGCATGTGCTATTGCGTTAGGTGAGTGGCCCTCTGTTAATGCGTATATCGATGGTGATCATTTAGTTTATCACGACTATGCAGACATTAGCATTGCCGTGAGCACACCAAGAGGACTAACAGTTCCTGTAATGCGTAATGTGGAGAGCTTGAGTATGGCAGATATTGAAAAGAAAGTGATTGAATTAGCCGGAAAAGCACGTGATAGTAAACTAACTGCAGAAGAGTTACAAGGTGGTACATTTACCATTACGAATGGCGGTGTATTTGGAAGTCTTATGAGCACACCTATTATCAATATCCCCCAAAGTGCTATTTTAGGGATGCATAAAATTCAGGAACGACCAATGGCCATTAATGGTCAGGTTGTTATTCGCCCGATGATGTATATTGCATTAAGCTATGATCACCGTATCATCGACGGAAGAGAAAGTGTAAGCTTCCTTGTTCGGGTAAAAGAGTTACTCGAAAATCCCGAACTGTTGCTGATGGGTAAGGATCCTGTAAAAACCTTGCTAGAAGTATAGTTGAAATACGCTTTACAATATCTTCAATCTGCCATAACAATCATTGAAAGTTATAATGGCGACATACCGTTAGCACATTTCTTGAAAAATTATTTTTCTGCCAATAAAAAATTTGGCTCGAAAGATCGTAAGTATATTGCTCAATTATGCTTCGCTTATTTTCGTTTGGGTCATGCCGCAAAAAAGATGTCGATAGCAGATGCTATAAAAAAACAACTTTTGCTCTCGAATCAAGCAAGCAACTGGCAAGTATTATTGGATGATAGTTCAATACCCGAAGTTAGTATTGATACTATTTTCCCATTTATCAACGAGTTGAGTAATAGCATAGATAAAGAAGCTTTCATTATGAATCACTTCATCCAACCTGATGTTTTTTTACGCATAAGACCGGGTAAGGAAGAAAAAATGATGAATGCGCTACAACAAGCCGGGATTGGCTTTCATGCCATGAGTAGGAATACACTCGCTGTTTCTGCAGGTACGAAGCTAGATGAAGTGGCTCAATTAAATGATGATTATGTTATACAGGATTATAGCTCACAACAGGTTGGGGAATTACTAAGAAAGGTTAAGGGCGAAAGGTTTAAGGAAGAAGCTGAAAGTACCCCTTCTAGCTTACACCCTTCACCTTCCACCTCAATCTGGGATTGTTGTGCAGCAAGCGGAGGTAAATCTATTCTGGCTAAAGATATACTGGGCAATGTAGATTTAACAGTTTCAGATATTCGGGAAAGCATTTTGCAGAACTTAAAGAAACGTTTTAAAGAAGCCGGAATTTTAAATTATAAATCTGTAATCTGTGATCTTAGTAAAAAAACAGATTCCAGATTCCAGATTGAAAATTACGATTTGGTTATCTGCGATGCCCCTTGTAGCGGAAGTGGCACTTGGGCAAGAACACCGGAGCAATTATTTTTTTTTGAAAAAGAGAAGATAGAAGCGTTTCAAAAACTCCAACAGCAGATCATTTTAAATACTATCAATGCTGTAAAACCGGGTGGTTTTTATTTGTATATCACTTGCTCTGCTTTCAAAAAAGAAAATGAAGAGCAAATTACTTTCATTCAGGCTAATAGCGTGTTACAGTTAGTTGAGCAACAAATAATAAATGGGTATACAGTACATGCAGATACAATGTTTGCTGCGCTTTTTAAAAATAGTTAAAGCTTTTCCGCAATAATAAGCAACCCATTTCCGGTTTTCTTTTCCTGAAAATAGTCGACTAACATAAAAACCCAGATAAATGGTAATAATATTGGTAGTAATAATAATGAGATTATTTTCAGTAATATATTCGAATGAATAATGAGTAAAAACAGGCTATTCATAAGTTCATGGCTTAGAATACCCCAGAAACCATAAGTAAACTTCGTTTGAGAAATATGAAAACCGGATTGCTCCACTTTTTCAATAATCTCTTTTTCGGAGTAAATTCTCTTTCTGTTGTTAATAGTTTCATAGTTCGGAAGTGTATTGAAAAGATGCGCATAAAGTTTGGTTATAAACTTTTCATTGATAGGCACATACAGCAGCAATGTAGCTTTATCGTCGGCTAGCCGGTATAATTTTTTTAACACTGCAATATCATCGTCGATATATTGAAGCATACTAATGCATAGCAGCACTTGTACTTTTGCCGGCAAATCACAATCCAAAATATTTGAATATAAGGCAGTAATATTGGTTAGCTCTTCACTTTTACAAAGCGCTCGAATGATAGCGATATTACTTTCGGAGATATCAACGCCAATAAAATTTATACCACTACATTTTTTTGCATAGGGAATAATAAATTGTCCATCACCTACACCGGCATCGAGCACATAGGATGGTTTTTTTGTGGATCGAATAAGAGGTAATAATGCCGCGTGGATATACCATTTCCTAAGCCTGATTAACCAGTTCAACCCGTAACTAAAATAGATTAGCTTAGGGAACCTAAATAATAGTGTAGGGTGCTGGTGTTTGAAAATAGAGCCCATGCTATTGAAAGGTTTATAAAACCAATTCTCCTCGCTGAATGATACCGCCACCAATTACATCATTTCCTTCGTAAAAAACGGCGCTTTGTCCGGGCGCGATACCTTTTACATGCTCATAGAAGTGAGCTCTGATACCGTTTTCGTGGGTATATAAATTGCTGAGTGCACCTTTATCTTTATACCTGATTTTAGTGATTGCTTCCATTCCATCAGTTATACCATCGTATTTTATCCAATTCAATTTTCCCACTAGCATGTCGTTTTGTGCTAAGTCGCTTTCATCACCTAATACAACGGTGTTATTGTTAGGATCTATAGCTGTTACATAAGCCGGCTTACCCAGGGCAATATCAAGCCCTTTTCTTTGTCCAATTGTATAAAAAGGATATCCTTTATGTTGCCCTAATCTTTTGCCTGTTTTATCTACAAACCAGCCTCCGTTAACTTTTTCCTCCAACCCTTCTACATTTCTTTTTAAAAAACCACGATAATCGTTATCAGGTACAAAACAAATTTCATAACTCTCGCTTTTTTTAGCTAGTTCGGGATATCCCAAATCCACTGCCATTTGCCTGATCGCAGATTTACGATATCCGCCTAAAGGCAACATCGTTCTGCTTAATAATTCTTGATCGAGCCCCCATAAAACATAACTCTGATCTTTTGTTTCATCCAATCCTTTGCTTACTACATATCTACCATTGGTGTGCTGTCTTATTTCAGCATAATGTCCTGTTGCAATAAAATCGCAGTTCAAAGCATTTGCTCTTTTTAGTAATGCTCTCCATTTGATATGGGTGTTACACATCACACAAGGGTTAGGTGTTCTTCCGGCGATATATTCTTCAATAAAGTTTTCGATCACAAAATCACCGAACTCTTCGCGTATATCTAAAATAAAATGTGGGAAGCCATGATGTACAGCTGCCTGCCTGGCATCATTGAAGGAGTCTATATTGCAACAACCGGTTTCTTTTGAACTTGTTCCACTGGTGGCATAGTCCCATGTTTTCATGGTAATTCCTACTACTTCATATCCTTCGTGGTGAAGCATAAGCGCCGCAACGGTACTATCAATACCGCCACTCATAGCTACCATCACTTTTCCTTTACGGCTCATGTTAAATAAAATTTATGCAAAAGTAGAACAGTTGTAGGTAAAAAAGGGGTATTTAAGCCATGTGTACCTACCCAAAAACTATCGAAATACGAAAAATTACAAGTCTACAGCCACTAATTTGAAAGTATCACTCCATCCATCGTATGCAAAACTGCAATATTTAAGTACATCTCTGCCAATCACTCCATCGTAGGGGGAATTGGCATAATCTCCTTCTATAACATCAATCGGAAGTGCTTTTTCCCGAAAAATTGACAGATAAAGGATACAACGGTAAAGTTTGAACTCATGTCTTCCGCCAACCCCGTCTACCATGGCGTCGTCCTTATACCGATTGAGTTGTAGCCTCTTTATAATAGTTTTATCGATACCTGAAATATTCGAACCTGTATCTATCAGTAATTTCACGGTACTGAACTTATTATAACCATTATGATTCTTTACAGATAAAAAAGTTTCTTCATCCGTATGAATTTCAGCTTCTATAATAGGTCCATGATCCTGTAAAGATGGTATGGTAAGTTGTAATCCCTGCATAATTAAATTTACAATTTTACCTTTGTTAAGATACAATTGTGAAAAGATGTTCAGGTAATTTCCGTAGTAAATTAAACAGTGAAAAAACTTAAAAAGCTGCGGATAATACGGTTTTTCTTAATTTCAACCTTTCACATTTTTACAAAAAAATAATATGATCAAATTAACAGCCATTGGCAATTTAGGAAGAGACGCAGTAATGAATACCGTAAACGGGAAAAATGTAATCAACTTTACCGTTGCGCATACAGAAAAATATAAAGATGCGCAGGGCAATCAAAAGGATAAAACAATTTGGGTTGATTGTGCGTACTGGACAGATAGAACCGGTATTGCTCCTTATTTAAAAAAAGGAACACAGGTTTATGTAGAAGGGCAGCCTGATGTACGCACCTATACTACAAAAGATGGAGCTAATGGAGCCACATTATCGCTTCGGGTAGTTAGTGTTCAATTACTGGGAAGTAGAAATAATGATCAATCAGGAAGCAACACAACTAGCAATTATCAGCCGGCACCTCCTATGAGTAATAGTGCATCTACTCCTGCTGCATCCGATATTACTGAACCTTTTGATGATTTACCATTTTAGCAATGGCCAATCGGGTAATAGCTTACGAGCATCTTTTTCAATTTGTAGTTAATGCATTCAGTGCTATCGGTTGCTCATTGGAAGATGCAACACTCGGTGCAACAGTTTTGTTATCTGCTGATCTAAGAGGAATTGATAGTCACGGTGTAGCTAGGTTAAGTGGTTATATCAGGCTTTGGCAAGCAAAACGAATAAACGCTATTCCCAACATCAAAAAAATCCATGAAACACCTTCAACAGCTGTAGTAGATGGTGATGCCGGACTAGGTTTGGTTGTGGCGCCTTATGCCATGCGTATAGCCATGGCTAAAGCTGAAGAAGTTGGAACCGGTTGGGTTAGTGTGCAAAATTCCAACCATTTTGGTATTGCCGGTTATCATGCTATGATGGCATTGGAAAAAGATATGATCGGTATTGCGATGACGAACGCCAGTGCATTAGTGGCACCGACTTTTGGAAAAGAAAAAATGCTTGGTACAAATCCGATAGCGGTAGCCATTCCTGCCGGTAAGGAACCCGCTTTTGTGGCCGATTTTGCTACTACTACAGCAGCAAACGGTAAACTCGAAATATTGCAAAGAAAAAGTGAAGATACGCCCTTCGGTTGGGTGCAAGATGCAGAGGGTAAAGAAAGCCAAGATGCCAATATCCTAAAAAAAGGGGGTGCTTTACTGCCTTTAGGTAGTGATAGGGAACATGGAAGCCATAAAGGATATGCATTAGGAAGTATTGTTGATATTTTTTCTGCGGTGCTTAGCGGTGCATCCTATGGTCCTTGGGCTCCTCCCTTCCCTGCTTATATTCCCATCCCTACCGATATGCCGGGTAAAGGGTTAGGGCATTTTTTTGGTGCCATGCGTATCGACGCTTTCAGAACAGCAGAAGATTTCAAAATGCATATGGATCAGTGGATTCAGCGATTTAGAAATACAACGCCCATTCATGCCGAACAGCCTGTTCTAGTACCGGGTGATCCGGAAAGAATTTCAGAAACGATAAGGAGAAAAGAAGGAATACCATTATACGAATCAGTATATAAAGATTTGGTAGAAACGGCATCATTATTGCACATCAATTTATAAACAGTATGCGAATTTTTGTAATCGTAATATTTTTTCTTTGGCGTACTATGCTGCTGGCATCTCCGCATCCTATTGAGCGATACTTGAATAAAACAGTTTGGAATAAACTTTTTCCAAACAGGTATGCCCTATCAAAAGATAGGAGAGCCTATGCTAAAAACTTACCGATAAAAGAATTTTATAGCTATGAAGCTTTTCTTAAAGCTGCACAACGATTCCCTGATTTTTTAAAAAATGGTTCAACGGTAAGCCAAAAAAGAGAATTAGCTGCTTTTCTGGCAACCATGGCTCATGAAACAAGTGGGGGGTGGGATGATGCTCCCGGCGGCAATTTCGCATGGGGTTTATATTTTGTAGAAGAGAATGGGTGTGAAAATGGATGCCCACATTATAGCGACACAACAAAAAAACTATTCCCACCGGTTGCTGATAAATCATATCATGGAAGAGGTCCTATCCAACTAAGTTGGAATTATAACTATGCTCAGTTTAGTAAATTCTATTTTGGAAATCAAAATAAATTATTGAATGAGCCGGAATTAGTATCGAAAGATCCCGTCCTTTGCTTTGCATCCTTATTTTGGTTTTGGACTACTCCACAATACCCTAAGCCTTCTTGTAACGCTATCATGAGTGGACAATGGATACCCGAAAAAAAAGATAGTCTGGCAAATAGACTTCCGGGATTCGGGGCTGTTATGAATATTATCAATGGCGGATTAGAGTGCGGATCAAACCCTTCTCCTAAAAATAAATACAGATTGGACTGGTATTATTATTTCTGTAAGTTTTTTGGCGTAAGTGCCGGTCCTAATAGTAGTTGCAGCGAGCAGAAACCATTTGGCACATAAACCAATTCTTTCCCTCATGTATAGTACATTTGCTAGTATTATATAACTTTTAAAAAATAACGGGGGAGGGGATCATGAAAGTAATGAAGTTTGGCGGTACCAGCGTTGGTAAACCGGCACGCATGCAAGAAGTAGCTCAATTAGTTACGAAAGATGATGAACAAAAAATTGTTGTTTTAAGCGCATTAAGCGGAACCACTAATGCATTAGTTGAAATCAGTAATAGCCTTGCAGCAGGCGACAGAAATAGTGCTAAACAGAAAATTGAACAATTATCATCACACTACCATCAATTTATTAATGATTTGGTTTCAACTGCTGAAGCACAAGAGAAAGCAAAACGAATTATTGCAGAACACTTCGATTTCTTGCATATTATTTTGCGTATTTCCTTTAGTGAAGCTTTGAATAAAGATATCTTAGCCCAAGGGGAATTGATGAGTACCAAACTCTTCAGCGTTTATTTAGACGAAAAAGGTATTGATCATATGTTACTTCCTGCATTAGAGTTTATGACAATTGACGCCAATGAAGAACCACAATTGGGAAGTATTAAAGTGAAGTTAGCGCAACTATTAAAAAAACATAAGGATAAAAAAATATTAGTAACCCAGGGTTATATCTGCAAAAATGCCAGGGGAGAAGTTGATAATTTAAAAAGAGGAGGCAGTGATTATACCGCTTCTCTGATAGCAGCGGCTTGCCATGCATCAGTTTGCGAAATTTGGACTGATATCGATGGTATGCATAATAATGATCCACGAATTGTACATAAAACCGTTGCTATAGAGCAATTAAGTTTTGATGAAGCAGCAGAACTTGCTTATTTTGGAGCAAAGATTTTACATCCCACTTGTATTTGGCCGGCTCAACAAGAAAACGTTCCCGTAAAACTGTTAAATACCATGCAACCCGATGCAAAGGGAACCGTAATTACTAAGGAAGCCGGTAGTGTGGGTGTAAAAGCAGTTGCAGCTAAAGACGGAATCATTGCCATTAAGATAAAGAGTAGCCGTATGTTATTGGCTTATGGTTTCTTAAGAAAAGTATTTGAGGTATTTGAGAAGTATAAAACTTCAATTGATATGATCACTACATCGGAAGTGGCTGTTTCCGTTACAATCGATAATGCTTTATTCTTAGACCAAATTATTAAAGAACTCGAACCATTTGGTTCAGTAGATATCCAAAAAAACCAAACTATTGTATCTATTGTGGGTAATGAAATTGCACAAACTGAAAATGTGCTGCAAAAGCTTTTCGATGCGTTAAAAGAAGTTTCTGTAACTATGGTAAGTTATGGGGGAAGCACTCATAATATATCTTTACTTGTTCCAGGTAGTGATAAGCATAAAACACTACAATTATTAAATAAAGGATTATTTGGTATGTAAAAATGATAATATGCGTAAAATTAGTTTATCTGTTTTCTTGTTGCTATGTAGTTTTTTAGCACAATCGCAGCAAATATTAAAAGGCAGACTTATTGCCGAAGACACCCGTTTACCTGTTAATGCAGCTAGTATTTATCTAAGCAATACTAGTGCGGGAACTATTTCTAAAAATGATGGTAGTTTTCAAATTCACCCATTCCCTAATGGCCGCTATGATTTGGTTGTATCGGTCTTGGGATTTGAAACTTATGTTATTGCTGTTCAATCTAATAAATTACCCGACTTTTTAGAAATTGTATTAAAACCTAAGGTGAATGATTTACAGGAAATAGTAGTAGAGCCCTATGATAAAAACGGATGGGAAAAATGGGGAAATTTCTTCAAGAATAATTTAATAGGAAAAACGCCTAATTCATTTGATTGTGAATTGAAGAATCCCGAAGTTGTAAAATTCAGATTTAAAAAGAAGGAAAATATTCTTAAAGCAATTGCGGATGAGCCTTTGGTGATCGAAAACAAAGCCCTCGGATATATACTCAAGTATAGCCTCACCGCATTTGAATTCAATTTTACGACAAATATTTTTTATTATCAGGGTTACCCGTTTTTTACTGAGATGGAAACTAATAATCCTTCTAAAATTAAGAAATGGCAAAGAAACCGGTTTGATGCCTATCAGGGCTCTCTGATGCATTTTATGAGAGCTGTATTCAGAAATAGAATAGCAGAAGAAGGATTTGAAGTAAGAAAAGTTTTTCATGAAGAAAAAATACCAGGCACTGCTTTTTCTAGTACTAGAACATATGATTATGTGAGTGACTATTTATTACGTGGTGATAGTATCGCTTTTCGAGTGGATAGTACCACAGTAGGAATGTGGTTTAGTGATAATCTTCAAGTCACTTATCCGGCAAAACGGATGTCCAATTATTATACAAAGGAATATCGTAGGTCAGAACCGATTGGACCTCAAACTGCAGAAATTGTGATGCCCAATAAAAATGCACACATTTATATTACTGCGAATGGAGGGTATTACTATGGGAAGGATCTAATAGTACTTGCTTACTGGGCATGGTCGGAAAAATTATCGAATTTGTTGCCATTAGAATTCAAAGCGCCATTCAAAGAATAAAACATAGCTGTGGAACAAGATAATCTTACTCAAGATGAAATCAGTTTATTGAGCAAATAAAAAAAAGGGTGTAACCAGTAAATGAGTATGAGCTGGTGGCTATTGTTTTAGAGGCTTTTTAAATACTAATGGGTTCCAAAATTGGACTGATCGAGGAGTTATCGATAGCTGATTAAATCGTATATTCAGTAAAATTTTCAGCATGATCAGTAAGGCATTAACCGTTGAGGAATACCTATCGCAAGTGGCCCCGGATAAACAAGCAGCCCTGGAGAAACTGCGGAAGATTATTAAAAAAAATATTCCCAAAGGATTTCAAGAAACCATGAGTTATGGTATGATAGGTTATGTGGTACCTCACAAACTTTATCCTAAGGGATACCACTGTTCGCCCAAAGATCCTTTACCATTTTTGAATATTGCAGCACAAAAAAATTTTATTGCCTTGTATCATATGTGTATATATGCAGATGGCGCTTTATATAAGTGGTTTACAACGGAATATGGAAAACATACCAAAGCCAAGTTGGATATGGGTAAAAGCTGTATACGTTTTAAGAAACCGGAAGATATACCTTACGATTTAATTGCTGAACTCGCGCAAAAGATTACACCCGAGCAGTGGATAGAAAGATATGAAAAGGCTTTTGTGAAGAAATAAAAAAGGGGATCGATTGATCCCCTTTTAGTTAGATGATTAATAACGCATCTCCATAACTAAAGAATCGATATTTATCTTTAATTGCTTTTTTATAGGCTTCCATAGCTAAATCATATCCCGCAAATGCGCAAGTCATGATTAGCAAACTGGTTTTTGGTAAATGAAAATTTGTAACTAAACTATCTGCCACATTAAAATTATAAGGTGGGTGAATAAAGTGGTTTGTCCAACCCTCACTTGGTTTTAATAATTTTTGTGCGGTGAAACTGCTTTCCATAGCACGCATGGTAGTGGTACCAATGGAGCAGATGCGTTTACCATTTTCTTTCGCTTTATTTACTATCGCACAGGCTTCTTCATCGATGGCATAGTATTCAGCATCCATTTTATGTTTGCTGAGATCTTCCACTTCAATAGGTCGGAATGTTCCTAAACCTGTGTGCAGTGTTACTTCTGCAAAACGGATACCTTGTATTTCGCAACGTTTAATCAATTCTTTACTAAAGTGTAAGCCTGCTGTTGGCGCTGCTACGGCACCTTCATGTTTAGCATAAACGGTTTGGTAGCGCTCCTTATCTTCTTCATCGGGTTTGCGCTTGATATATTTTGGTAAAGGGGTTTCACCTAAGAACTCCAGCATTTTTTTAAAACTGTTATCATCATCATCCCATAAGAAGCGGATGGTTCTTCCGCGGCTGGTTGTGTTATCAATTACTTCGGCTACCAATTCCTCATTATCGCCAAAATAGAGTTTATTGCCAACACGAATTTTTCTTGCGGGATCAACGATCACATCCCATAGGCGATTTGGCTTATTCAATTCACGTAATAAAAACACTTCAATTTTAGCACCTGTTTTTTCTTTACGGCCATACATACGAGCCGGAAATACTTTGGTATTATTCACAACAAAAACATCTTTATCGTCGAAATACTCGAGAATGTCTTTGAAGTGGCGGTTTTCCATATGCCCACTTTTACGGTCTACCACCATCATGCGGCTGTCTTCGCGCTTTTTGGTAGGGTTTTGGGCAATCAGGTTGAGAGGGAGGTCGAACTTAAACTGAGATAATTTCATGTGTCTGATCTGATTTTTACTTTTTAGATAGCCACATTCAGGTTGACGCATATACGCCTTCGGCGGATAGGGGCGACTCGCTTCATGTTACGGCATGAAAATTTTTGAGAGCGGCAAAATTACAACAATTTACCCAATCCCCCAACACCCGTCAGACGCTATTATTGGGTAAATTTTACACGTTCATTGGGTATTTTGGTTTGCTTTCACCTAATTTTGCCCCCGATTCAACAACTTAATGTTGAACCAGGTGTTATTAATACCCAATTATGATTCGACAACGCTGGTGGAAGATATTGTCATTTTTACTCCTACTTTATACCTGTATATATGGTTTCTATGTAAAAGTGCCCCGGCTCGACGATCGCATGCAGGAATCAATTCGAAACTTCTTTTTTCATGTACCCATGTGGTTTGGAATGATGATTCTTCTTTTTGTATCGGTATGGTATTCCGTAAAATATTTGCGTAATCCAACGATTCAAAATGATGCTAATGCCGCCGCTTTTGCAGCAACCGGAACTGTTTTCGGAATGCTTGGTTTATTTACGGGTGCAATATGGGCCAATTACCAATGGGGTAGCCCCTGGAGCGGCGATCCTAAACAGAATGGTGCGGCCATAGCAATGCTTATTTATCTGGCTTATTTTGTGTTGAGAGGAAGTATTACTGACGACGTTAAAAAAGCACGTATCGGAGCTGTGTACAATGTATTCGCTTTCTTTATGCTATTCCCTACCCTTTGGATATTACCTAGATTAACTGAATCTCTTCACCCCGGTGGTCAAGGTAGCGAAGGCAATCCCGGTATCAACGGGAAAGATATGGATACTCATATGCGTACAGTATTTTATCCCGCAGTTTTAGGATGGACCTTATTGGGTGTTTGGATCAGTACGATAAAAACAAGGTATACCTTATTAGCTTATAAAAAATTAATGCATGAATAAGTTGAAAATCATTGCTTTACTGTTATTGAACAGCTTTCTTTGCATAATAGTAAAAGCACAAGAAAAAGGAGGAGAAGGACTAATGCGTAGTAATGGAAAAATATTTGTAGTGATGGCAGTAGTGGTAACCATTTTAATCGGACTATTTATTTATCTCGCAACCGTAGATCGTAAGATCACAAAACTAGAACAAGAGAAATAGCAAAATACCTATATAACCAATAAATCGATTGCACATGTCAAATCAAACACCGTATAGCTTTTTTCAAAGTGTTGAGAAAAGTTTTGATAAAGCGGCCCAATTTACGCATTGGGAAAAAGGCTTACTCGAACAAATTAAAGCTTGTAATAGTATCTACAGCATGCGTTTCCCGGTTAAAATGGATGATGGAAGAATTGAAGTAATTGAAGCATATCGAGTACAACATTCTCAGCATAAATCACCTTGTAAGGGCGGTATTCGTTTTAGTGATGAAGTGAATCAGGATGAAGTAATGGCATTGGCATCTTTAATGACCTATAAATGCGCTATTGTTAATGTTCCTTTCGGTGGCGGTAAAGGCGGTATCAAGATTAATCCACGTTCTTATAGTGTGTACGAGTTAGAGAAAATTACGCGCCGATATACCAGTGAATTGGTGAAGAAAAACTTTATTGGTCCGGGTATAGATGTGCCCGCCCCCGATTACGGAACCGGTGAAAGAGAAATGGCATGGATTGTAGATACCTATGCTTCATTGAAGCCGGGTGAAATTGATGCTGCTGGTTGTGTAACCGGTAAGCCTATTACACAAGGGGGTGTTCGTGGAAGAAAAGAAGCAACCGGTTTGGGTGTTTTCTTTGGTATTCGCGAAGTATGTAATATGCCCGATGTGATGAAGCGCCTAGGATTAACTACCGGAGTTGAAAACAAAACAGTAGTGGTACAAGGTTTAGGAAATGTGGGTTATCATAGTGCTAAGTTTTTCCGCGAGCATGGCTCTAAAGTGATAGGCATTGCTGAATATGAAGGCGCTATTTATAATGAGAATGGATTGAATGAAGAAGAAGTTTTTCAGCATAGAAAAGCAACTGGATCTATTTTAAATTTCCCCGGTGCTACTAATTTGGCAAAAAGTAATGATGCATTGGAATTAGCTTGTGATATTTTAATTCCCGCCGCTTTAGAGAATGTAATCAACGGTACCAATGCCCCCAATGTAAAAGCAAAAATTATTGGCGAAGCTGCCAATGGTCCGCTTACACCGGAAGCCGATGAGATTTTAGCTGCAAAAGGAATATTGGTTGTACCTGATATGTACTTAAATGCAGGTGGTGTAACCGTATCTTATTTTGAGTGGTTAAAGAACCTGAGTCATGTGCGTTATGGTAGAATGGAGAAGCGTTTTACAGAAAATATGAATACACATATCTTAAGTCAGATCGAATCATTAACCGATAAGAAAGTAACAGATACAGAACGTAAATTCATTTTGCACGGACCTGAAGAAGTAGACCTTGTGCATAGTGGTTTAGAAGAAACGATGATTACCGCAACCCGCGAAATCATGGATATTTGGCATAGCAATCCCGAAATACCCGATATGCGCACTGCTGCTTATGTATGTGCTATCAATAAAGTAGGAACATCATACACTGAGTTAGGTATATTTCCATAAGGGAGTCGAAAAGACCAAAACTTGGAAGATAAAAAAGAGAATCCGGGAGCAGTTATATGCTTCCGGATTTTTTATATGGCGGTACAGCAGTTACTGAATGGATAGTACCATTTACTACTTTACCACAAAAAGTTTCCTCTCCATTAGTAACAACAATATATTCAGCACCAATTACAGATTGATATTGAAATACCTGTGTAAGGACCGTATCATTTAGTTTTGCCTGCTGCTCCTTACATTCTACTATCATCCAAGGTTTATCATTTTTATAAACGAGTATATCAAATCGCTTTTGTAACTCACCCATATGTATCTGCTTTTCTATTGCAATAAGTTTAGCAGGATAGTCTAATACTTCAACCAAATAATTTATAAAATGCTGACGAACCCATTCTTCCGGTGTTAACCTAACCCATTGCTTTCTTAATGGATCAAAAATATATTCCTTCCCGTTTTCTTCTTTAACGCGCGGATTGTATGGAGGGAAGGAGAGGAGCATGGGGGAAGACCGGAGACCGGAGACCGGAGACCGTGAAAAGATTTTTTTTAAGAGTAAAAGTACGTAATCAAAAAATCTATTGTACAAATACTTTTGAATATGAGTTTTAAGTTTGAAAAATTACTGATATGGCAAAAATCATTTAAGCTAGGTGAGGAGGTAAATAATGTGGCAAACACATTCCCTACATTCGAAATTTATAATTTGACCAGTCAGATAAGAAGAGCCGCAGATAGCGTAGGGCTTAATATCGCTGAAGGATCAACCGGTAATTCTGATAAAGAACAAATAAGGTTTCTTAGCTACGCAAACCGATCAGTAATTGAAGTTGTTGCATGCTTGCTAAAAGCAAAAAGTAGAAATTATTTAACTGACGATATGTACCAAGAGCTTTATAGCTTATGTATTGAATTATGTAAAATGATCGCGGGATTTCAAAAAGCAGTTCAGAAAAAATAATTTCGTATATTTATTGGTTATTTTGGGATACGGAGATGCCAGCTACAGTCTATCGTCTCCGGTCTATCGTCTAAATCATGAAAACTAAAGCAGAAATAGTAAACAATTGGTTGCCTCGCTATACCGGTGAGAAACTTGAGAATTTCGGTAAATTTATTTTACTGACAAACTTCGGTAACTATGTAACCATGTTTGCCAAATGGCATAAAGTAAAAGTTGTTGGTACCGATAGGCCTATGCAATGTGCAACTGCGAACGGTATTACGATCATCAATTTTGGGATGGGTAGCCCGGGTGCAGCTACCATTATGGATTTACTAACTGCCATTGAGCCTGAAGCGGTACTTTTTCTGGGGAAATGCGGTGGGTTGAAGAGAAGAAATAAATTAGGGGATTTAATATTACCGATCGCTGCTATAAGAGGAGAGGGTACCTCTAATGATTATTTCCCACCCGAAGTACCTGCCATGCCTGCTTTCGCACTTCAAAAAGCCATTTCAACTACAATCAGGGATTATAAGGTAGATTACTGGACCGGCACCGTATACACCACAAACCGCAGGGTTTGGGAACATGATGAAGCTTTCAAAGAGTATCTCACTAAAGTAAGGGCTTATGCCATTGATATGGAAACAGCAACCATCTTTACCGTGGGCTTCTACAATAAAATTCCTACAGGTGCTTTGTTATTAGTGAGTGATCAACCCATGATTCCGGATGGTGTTAAAACGGAAGCCAGTGATAAGAAGATTACGGAACAGTACGTTGAAAAACACTTAAAAATAGGTATCGACTCTCTAAAGCAGTTGATAAATAAAGGACTAACCGTTCGCCATCTGCGGTTCTAATCTTTCCATAAAAAAGGAAATAAGATATACGCTAAAGCTATTACCAGGATATCGAGCCCTATAAGCATAGCTATCAATTCGGTCATTCCATTTTGCACAACAGAAGAAAAGGCAACAACCGCTATTTTCATCAATAACAATAATTGAGGGATAATTAATGGAAATCCCATAATAGCCATTAAAGCAGTCTGCTGCTGGGCTTTGGCTGCAATGGCTGCTAAAAAAGTAAACACCAGACTTAAGCTGATGCCTCCTAATAAACTGATACCGATGAAACTGGCAAAATGGGTGAGCGGATTGCCTAATAGAAGCGTAAATATGCCTAAGCTGATCAGGTTCATGAACAGCATTAAAACTGCGTTGAATAAGAGTTTGGATATCACAAAGGCCGTAGGGGAACTAATGGTATAATAGTATAACATTCTACCCCTATGCTCTTGTAAAAAACTCTTGGCAACTGCGTTGATGCAAATAAATAGTTGTAATATCCAAAAAAGAGAGTTCCAAATTCGATCTTCCGGCTGTCCGGCTGAAAGATAAACCACAAAACTCGTAGCACTGATATAGAGTACAATGCCATAAAAGGTATATTGTTGCCTCATTTCAAGCAAAATATCTTTCTTCAATAGGGCCCATATGTTTTTGCTAAGATTCATGAAAACACTTTCTGCAACGGGGTTCGTAAGTATCTTTTTCTCCGAGTAAAACTTGTCCGGCCTCTGCAGTTTTACGGTAAGATATATTGGCGATGCTGCCGCATTTCATACAAATAGCATGCAACTTAGTGATATAATCGGCAATAGCCAATAAGTTAGGCATGGGGCCAAATGGTTTACCCGTATAGTCCATATCTAAGCCTGCCACTATTACACGCACACCTTTGAGCGCAAGGGTTTCACATACATGAATGATCTCACCATCAAAAAACTGGGCTTCATCAATACCTACCACATCTACATCTTGCGCCATCAATAAGATGGTTTGAGAATTATCGATGGGGGTAGATGGAATGCTGGAAGCGTCATGGCTTACCACTTTTGACTCGTCGTATCGGGTATCGATCGCGGGTTTAAATATTTCAACTTTCAAATTCGCAATACGGGCTCTTTTCAATCGGCGAATAAGCTCTTCTGTTTTTCCGCTGAACATACTTCCACATACAACCTCAATCCAACCTTTGCGTGCACCCGATAAATTTGGCTCTATAAACATGAAATAAAATAATATTAATAAAGAAAACGTTAGTAGCTTTATAGCTGGCTCATTAACAACCCCCAAAAGTATTGTTTCCCATGGAAAGATTGGGTACTTTAATTAACAAATTAAAAGAACAGTTCGATCAACAGGCTGAACCATCTCAAATGGCTATTACGGCTCAGTTAGTATTGGCCGAATTGCAGCCCAAAATTGCAGAGCCAATAAATAAGGGTAAAGTAGCTATTGTAATGCCGGCTATTCCTTTATCGGCACAACATATAGAAAACCCTATTTTCCCGGCTGACCATAAGCCGATAAAAAAAGAAGAACAATCAGGCTGGTTATTTGAAGAGCCTATGGCGATCCCTACTTTGATCCATCAAGATTATCATCAAGCCCCAACGGATATCAATGCTTTTTTAGGAGGCACATCAAATAGTATAAACGATAAGCTTAAACAGGAAGAAACAGAAGTTGCTACCATGTTGGAAGAAGCTCCTATCCGAGATTTAAAAAAGGCAATCAGCATTAATGATCGGTATTTGTTTATCAATAATTTATTTAGGGGAGATGAAAATATGTACGAGAGAAGTATTCGAACCATCAACGGTCTCAATATATATCCCGAAGCACAATACTGGATACAACGGGAACTAAAAGTAAAATTGAGTTGGGAAGAAAATAGCGAACCCGTAAAACTTTTTGATCAATTGGTTAAGAGACGGTTCGCCTGAATAAACGAAATTATTTTTTCTACTGCACCCGCTTTGCTTGCCACATAATTTTTTGCAATTGAGCCAACTTCTTTGGCTCGATCATTTTTGAATAAATCCACAAAACAATTATATAACTCCTCAGGGGTGGCTACTGCTATGGCTCCACCTTTTGCTACTAACTCAACAGCTTCTAAATATTTATGATATACGGGACCGAAAACTACAGGTACCCCATAAACAGCCGCTTCCAGCGTATTATGAACACCGGTTATATCAAAACCTCCTCCCACAAATGCAATAGTTGCATATTGATATATACGACTTAACATACCCATATTATTGATAATTAGTGTTTGCGCTTTTTCCTTTTCTATTTCGCCGGCGGTTTGCCAATCGGTAAATAAAATAGGATTAGGATACAGGGCCACACATTCCTTAATTCTTTGTGTACTAATATCATGTGGCGCAATGATATATTTATAACTATTATGCCGATGAGCAAATGTGGCTATGGCCTTATCATCCTTACTCCAAGTACTGCCGCAAACGATGGCCGGTAAGGAGTTTAAAAAATCAGTAACAATAGGTATTGCTGTTGACTGATGAGCAATTGAAATAACCCTATCGAAACGCGGGTCTCCTGCAATAGCAGATTTATGTGCAAAACCAATAGAAGATAAGAGACCCAAAGAATCTTGATCTTGCACCATCATAAAGCTGAAGCAATCCAAGATTTTTCTGTAAAAATTACCATACCATTGAAAAAAAACTTGTTCTTTTCTAAATATACCTGCTACCAATAAGCAGGTAATTTTTTGTTTTTGTAAAGCTGCTAAATAGTAAAACCAAAATTCATATTTTACAAAAATGACCAAATCAGGCTTCATTATTTTTAACCATGCTGCGGCATTCGTTTTGCTATCCATCGGTAAATAACAAACCAAATCGGCGATGGGATGATTTTTCCGCACTTCGTATCCGGAGGGAGAGAAAAAACTTACCACAATAGCATAGTTTGGATAGCTCAATTTAATTTGCTGCAGCAATGGCAAACCTTGCTCAAACTCTCCTAATGAAGCACTATGCATCCAAATTATTGGCTTTGTATTTTTAGTCGTAAAATCAGTTAATAAGGAAAAGCTTTCTTTTCTTCCTGAAACCCATTTTTGCGCTTTTTTATTAAACGGCGAAATAAGCCGAATAATAAGGGGGTATAATTTGATGAAAAGTTGATAGAAAAGGCGCATGTTCTGCAAATGTACAGTCTTCTTAATTCTTTATTTTACCCTAGCTTTGTTGCCCTAAAGAAAGTATATGCGGCCGATACAGATGGTAGACACAAAATCTCAGTATTTACATATAAAAGAAGAAGTTGATAAAGCTATTCATGAAGTTCTCGATACGGCAGCTTATATCAATGGAAAGCCGGTTCAAGATTTTACTGCTGCATTAAGCGCTTATTTGGGCGTAAAGCATACTATTCCTTGTGCCAATGGCACCGATGCCTTGCAAATAGCCATGATGGCGCTGAATTTGCAACCCGGCGATGAAGTTATTACCCCCTCATTCACCTATATAGCAACTACTGAAGTGGTAGCTTTATTGCGATTAACACCTGTTTTTGTAGAGGTTGATCCGCAAACATTTTGTATTGATCCGGTATCTGTTCGTAAAGCTATTACCCCAAAAACTAAGGCTATTGTTCCGGTTCATTTATACGGACATGCAGCACCAATGGAGGAAATTTTAGCTATCGCTAAGGAACATAACCTTTATGTAATAGAAGATAATGCACAGGCAATAGGTTGCGATTATACATTTACAGATGGTACTAAAAAGAAAACAGGTACGATGGGTACTATCGGGGCTACTTCTTTTTATCCTTCCAAAAATTTAGGGGCTTTTGGTGATGGAGGTGCCCTATTTACCAATGATGATAATTTAGCTCATCAAATGAAAATGATCGCCAATCATGGTCAGCAAAAAAGGTATTATCACGAAGTGGTGGGTTGTAATTCTCGCTTGGATTCTATACAGGCAGCTGTGTTACATATCAAACTAAAAAAACTTGATGAGTATAATGCTGCAAGAGCTGCTGTTGCAGCTTTCTATAATAAAGCTTTTGCAGGAAATGCAAAAATTGTTACTCCTTATGTTGCAAACTATAGTGCACATGTATATCACCAGTATACCTTGCAACTAAGAGGTGTAGATAGAGATGCACTTGTTTCCTATTTAGCGGAGCATAAAATCCCATCTATGATCTATTACCCTGTTCCGGGGCATAAACAAGATATGTTTGCCTCATTTGGTTTAAGTAAAACCAATATGCCCGTAACGGATAGTTTAACGGATGCCGTAATTTCTTTGCCCATTCATACGGAAATGGATGAAGAACAATTATCTTATATTAGTACTCATGTTCTACAATTTATAAATCAATAAAATATGAAAATTGCTGTAGTAGGTACCGGTTATGTTGGCTTAGTAACGGGTACTTGTTTTTCCGAAACAGGTAATAAAGTAACTTGTATAGATATTGATCAATTAAAAGTTACCAAACTTTCTAATGGTGAGATCACCATTTACGAACCCGGGTTGGAGAAGATTTTTTTAAGAAATTTAAAAGAAGGTCGCTTACAATTCACTACCAATTTGGCAGAAGGGGTAAAAGATGCTGAAATTATTTTCCTTGCATTGCCTACCCCTCCCGGAGAGGGCGGTGCTGCAGATTTAAAATATGTACTGGGTGTTGCCAAAGATTTAGGCCAGATTCTTACAGATTATAAAGTAATTGTAGATAAAAGTACTGTTCCGGTTGGTACTGCTGAAAAAGTACATGCTGCTATAGCTGCTAATTTTAAAGGGGAGTTCGACGTAGTAAGTAATCCGGAGTTTTTAAGAGAAGGTGTGGCTGTAGATGATTTTATGAAACCTGATAGGGTAGTTGTGGGTACTCGCTCAGAACGAGCCAAAAAAGTAATGTCTGATTTATATGCGCCTTTTGTTCGCCAAGGTAACCCGGTGATATTTATGGATGAAAAATCGGCCGAATTAACAAAATATGCGGCTAACTCTTTTCTCGCGACAAAAATTTCATTCATGAATGAAATTGCCCAACTATGCGAAAGATTGGGTGCCGATGTTGATATGGTTCGCAGAGGTATTGGCAGTGATGATCGAATTGGTAAACGCTTCTTGTTTCCAGGTATCGGTTATGGCGGAAGCTGTTTCCCTAAAGATGTTCAGGCTTTGATCATGTCGTCAGAGGAAGTGAATTATGAGTTTAAAATTTTGAAAGCGGTAGAAGATGTAAATGAAAAACAAAAATTACATCTGATACCAAAGATTGAAAAATATTTTGCCGGCAACTTAAAAGGAAAGCATTTTGCTTTATGGGGTTTAGCTTTCAAACCGAATACAGATGATATTCGGGAAGCTCCTGCATTATATGTGATAGATGCGCTGGTAGCTGCGGGTGCTACGGTTACTGCTTTCGACCCCGAAGCAATGCCCAATGTAGAACGCACCATTGGTAACAAAATAAAATATGCCAAGAATCAATATGAAGCATTAGAAGGCGCCGATGCATTGATCATTGCAACAGAGTGGAGTGAGTTCCGCACGCCAGATTTCGATCGTATCAATGAAGTATTGAAGCAAAAAGTAATTTTTGATGGCAGAAATTTATTTGATGTAAAATTCATTACCGAAATGGGCTATCATTACGAAAGTATTGGTCGCAAATAAACTCAATCTTATGGCAAAAAAACGTGTTTTAATTACCGGTGCTGCCGGATTTCTAGGATCCCATCTTTGTGATCGTTTTCTAAAAGAAGGATTCGATGTGGTTGGCATGGATAACCTCATTACCGGTGATCTCCGGAATATTGAGCACCTTTTCAAAAGAGATGATTTTGAATTTTATCATCACGATGTATCTAAGTTTATACATGTTCCCGGACATTTAGATTATATCATGCATTTTGCTTCTCCGGCAAGCCCTATCGATTATTTAAAGATCCCTATTCAAACATTGAAAGTAGGAGCCTTAGGAACACATAATTGTTTAGGGCTTGCAAAAGAAAAGAAGGCACGTATGCTAGTTGCATCTACCAGTGAAGTGTACGGTGATCCGATGGTGCACCCGCAAACTGAAGAATATTGGGGTAATGTGAACCCTGTTGGCCCGCGTGGTGTATATGATGAGGCAAAGCGTTTTATGGAATCTATTACGCGTGCTTATTATACTTTTCATGGAGTTGAAACAAGAATTGTAAGAATATTCAACACTTATGGTCCTCGCATGCGCCTTAATGATGGCAGGGCATTACCTGCTTTTATCGGGCAGGCACTACGTGGTGAAGATCTTACCGTGTTTGGAGATGGTAGCCAAACACGCTCATTTTGTTATGTAGATGATTTGATCGAAGGTATTTATCGGTTATTGTTAAGCGATTATACAATGCCGGTAAACATTGGTAATCCCAATGAAATAACGTTAAAAGATTTTGCAGAAGAAGTATTGAAATTAACCGGCTCATCCGTAAAAATCATCTATAAACCACTACCTGTAGATGATCCTAAACAACGCAGACCGGATATTACCAAGGCCAAAGAAATATTGGGATGGGAACCTAAGGTAGATAGGGCAGAAGGATTGAAAAAAACATATGAATATTTCAAATCCTTACCCAAAGAAGAATGGAGTAAACAACCCAAAGAATTTAACTCGAATCATTAATATATGAAGCCACTTGTTGTAGTTACCGGTGTAAACGGACAGTTGGGGTGGGAATTGCAGCAGCTGGCTCCTGCCTTTAATTCTTTTGATTTTCTTTTTACAAATAGAGACCTACTTGATCTGGAGGACATAGATTCGATTCCATTTTTTTTCGAAAAAAATAAACCTCGTTATTTTATTAATTGTGCGGCCTACACCGCTGTTGACAAAGCGGAAACAGAAAAAGCCAGGGCTTTTCACATCAATGCTCTCAGTGTGAGCGAGATAGCAAAACAATGTGCTATTTTGGATATTCCATTTATTACTATCTCTACCGATTATGTATTTAATGGTAACGGAGCGGATGGCGACCGAAAGGACCCTTATATGCCCGATTCGCCCATTGATCCTATTAATTATTATGGTTATTCTAAAGCTGAGGGCGAAGCTTTTGCCAGAAAGCGTCATGCAAAAACGATCATCGTTCGTACATCTTGGGTGTATAGTAGTCATGGTAATAACTTTGTAAAAACCATGTTACGGTTAATGAAGGAAAGGCAAGAAATCAGTGTGGTGGCCGATCAGTTCGGTTCACCTACTTATGCAGAAGATCTGGCAAATGCACTGATGGAAATGGTTGTGGCATTAGAAGCGGGCAATACGCATTATGGTACCTACCACTATAGCAATACCGGTATTATTAGCTGGTACGAGTTTGCGGAAGCAATTAGAGCAGAGGCAAAGCTGTCATGTATTATAAAACCAATTTCTACAAATGAATACCCTACCCCGGCTAAACGTCCTGCCTATTCTGCCATGGACTCTTCCGCAATAAGTATTGATTTTAATATTCAATTGCGCGACTGGAAAGAAAGCCTGAAAAAATTTATGTTGGATAAATTAATAACTCCCACAGCTTAGAAATACGCTATTATTACTAATCTTTTTGCTTTCAATTTTCGTATCTAAGTTTAATAGAAATGATTACAGGGATACAACAGATAGGTATTGGGGTTCAGGATGCCTATAAGGCTAGTTTGCTTTATAGGGATGATTTTGGCATGAAGGCAAAAATTTTTGATGATAAAGCCTCCGCTCGTTTAATGACAAGGTATACCGGTAATGAGATACATGATCGTCATGCCATTCTTTCTCTCAATATGGCCGGTGGTGGGGGTTTTGAAATATGGCAGTATATTAGTCGGCAACCTGCTATGCAACCCCAAGATATTAAACCCGGAGATGCAGGTATTTTTGCTGCAAAAATCAAAAGCCAAAATATCAAGGAGGCTTATCAATATTTTAAGAAAAGCGATTGCTTATACTTATCAGCATTATATCTAACTCCCGATAACCGATATCAGTTTTGGGTAAAAGATCGTTTGAATAATTGGTTTACCATAACAGAAACAAATAACTGGTTTAAGAAAAAACAAACACATTGTGGAGGAGTATTGGGTGCTGTTATCGGTGTTACCAATATGGAAAAATCACTTCACTTTTACAAGGAAATACTTGGTGTTAGTGAGGAAGTGTATAATATCAATGGCTTTGCAAATGATATACCCGGATTATTGCCGGATAAGAAATGTCACCGTGTTTTATTAAGGAAAAAAGCCGGTAAAATTGGCGCTTTTAGCGAATTATTAGGAGATATCGAAATTGAATTGATACAAGTACATGGCCATCATAGCAAACATATTTTTGCGAACCGCTATTGGGGCGATTGTGGTTTTATTCATCTTTGTTTTGATGTGCATAATATGGAACTTTTTAAAAAAAAGGCAGAAGCGGAGGGGTATACATTTACAGTTGATAGTAAAGAATCCTTTGACATGGAAGATGCTGCAGGTCGGTTTTGTTATGTAGAAGACCCCGATGGAACCCTGATTGAATTGGTTGAAACGCATAAGGTACCTATCCTTAAAAAATATGGCTTATACCTGAACCTTAAAAATAGAAAGAAAAATACCCCTTTACCCGCATGGATGATTAACTTATTGGGTTTAAGTAAAGTAAAATGATCTTCTCTTTTTCAATATTTATATTTACTTCCCTGTATGATTTGTTAATGGCTCAAGTGTTTCAGGATGTAGGTTTTTTATAAAAAATAAATCACAGTATCTGCAAATATTTTGTAGCACCTCGGTATCTTTTATTGCTTGTGCTTCAGTGATACCTATATGTTCACCCATTTTCAATGGATTACCTGTGTTGAGCACCTGAAATACTTTATTCTTAGAAATCCGAAGTAATACATCTGCTAATTTCTCTTTTCTCATGTCGCCCAATGGGAATTTAGTTCCTGGGCAACAGGGGTTCAAAGCCCAGAGCTGGATGCTTACTTCCTGTATTACATCGGTATAGCCTCCTAAAAAATTTCTTGCACCGGATTGTATGGCACAAAAATTATGCGCAGGATCTTTCATCCATATATCATTCTCCATGGCTCTACCTCTCGCCCAATTGCCCCCCAGCCACATTTCTTCATTAGCGCCAAAATAAGAGTAAGTTCTCCAAGATGGATCGATCTCATTTTTCTTTTTACCGATCGTCATATAGGGCATTGCATCTACCATGCCTCTCGAATCAAATAGTTTTTTGAGGCTATCTAATTTTGCACCCGCATGTTTATGAAAACGATCAAGACTGGCAATGCTTATTCCCTTCACTCCTTTTTCCAGTAAAGTGTCTAGGATTTTTTCTGTCATTAAATCACCATTGGTTTGCAAAGTAATTTTTTGCTCTGCACCATATTTTTCTTTTAGTGTATCTAATATGAGATAGAGTTGTTTTTTTTCTGCTAAAGGCTCCCCGCCACTTAAAATTATTTTATCAATCTTGTCAGGTAAGTT
Source organism: uncultured Flavihumibacter sp. (assembly GCA_902168225.1). Lineage (GTDB taxonomy): Bacteria > Bacteroidota > Bacteroidia > Chitinophagales > Chitinophagaceae > Sediminibacterium. The sequence goes on from CABHOW010000133.1 coordinate 28,444, forward strand.
GCTAATGATACTTAGGCATTCTTCATCCGTCATACGGGTACCCTGAGGCCCACTACTATTGTAGCAATGCGCACACTTATCGTTACATAATTGGGTAAATACCCAATAAATAGTTTCGCAATGGTTAAAATCTGTTTTCATTGATGTTGATTTATATATTATTCCAAAATGAAATCTCTTTTTTAGCACCCGTTATTTCATCATTAATAAAATCTTGTTTACTATTATATATCTTTAATTTACCGTCTTGTAGGTATGTCATTCTATCGCCCATGAGTAGCGCCTCTTTTATATCGTGTGTTACAAATAAAGCTGTGATATGAAAGTCCATGGCCACTTTTTTGTACAAGTCCTGCATCTGACCCCTTGTTTCTGTATCTAAATTGCTGAATGGTTCATCCAGTAAAATCAAGGGTGGATTAATGATCAGTGCTCGCCCAAATGAAACACGTTGTTTTTGCCCTCCTGATAATTGATTCGGCATTTTTTTACTATGATCTGTTAGGCCAAGATGCTCTATCATTAGAGATACTTTTTGGTTAATTATAGTTTTTTCAATTTTTTTTATACGTAGCCCAAAGGCAATATTTTCAAATACATTCAAATTCGGGAATAATAACGCTTCCTGAAATAGATAAACAATATTTCTTTCATGGGGATATTGGTTCGATATATTGCTTCCATTTATAAGAATACTTCCTTCATTCGGCTTTTCTATACCCGCTATTATTTTAAGAAGGGTAGATTTGCCACAACCACTTTTGCCTAGGATACTCACGGTTTCATATCTTGCTACATTCAAGGAAATATCAGATAGTACGAACCTTCCCGCGAAATATTTGGATATATGACTTATTTCAACAAACATTACTAAAGATATTTTAAGAATATACGTTTATTGATCCATAATAATAAAACCGGTGGAATAATTAACAAGCAACAACTGAGTGCAGCATAATAAATATTAGCTTCTGTAAGAAATTGATATACCTTAATTGTTAAAGTTTGTATTTTGCCATATCCGATTACACTGGTAAGCCCATACTCAAACCAAGAAATAAGAAAACATTGGAAAAAGCAAACCAACAATAAAGGCTTTGATAAAGGAATAATTACGCTGGTCAATGCAACTATATTAGTACCTCCCAATGTGTTCACAATATGTTCAAACGATTTTACTCTTTGGTTCCAAAACCCTGTGAAAAAAATGATACTATAAGGAATCGCAATAATGAGTTGTGCTATAATTACCCCTGCTACCGTGCCGGCAAGGCTCAGCTTGATAAAATAGAATTTAAGACATACCGCTAATATCACCGGCGATAATACAAAAGGTAGATAGGCCAGAAATAATAATTGGCGCCGATAGGTATGATATGCAATAGTTTTACTTACGAAAAAACCGATAATTGTTGCAACAAATGCTACTACTGTTGCTATGAGTACTGATAGTAAAAGGCTGTGGCGTACATCATTGCCACCGGAAAATAGATCATTCCATGCTATAGAAGAAAACTGATCGACAAGTAAAACAGGGAAAGCCCAGTTTTTCGAAAACGATAATAATAAAAGAATAGCTACCGGTGTTACGCAAACCGCTATCATCGATACATGAAAAAATAGAGAAAATTTAATTCGCATATGCCAGTTTTTTTTGTTTTAAGAATATCAAAATAAATAGCACAACGAAAATGGTATATACAACTGCAATTACATAACCTTGAGGTATATCCAGCATATTAAACTTTTGTAATTTGCGAACAGCTAATACAGAAACAGATTCGGGGTGGGAGCGACCAAGTAATACAGGTATTTCATATGCCCCAAATATGAAAATGAAATACAGAAGAATATTCGGTAAGCTTTTTTGAATTAACAAGGGTATGGCTACTCGAAAAGTTATTTGACGCTTATTGGCACCAAGGGATTCAGCAATTTGAAAAAAATCATGTAAGCGTTGTGTTTTAATAAGCCCCGTAAATAACAGTAAAAAAAATGGAAACGATAAAAAACAATGTGCAAGTATTATGCCTATGCTTAGTCTATCATTTACTAAATCGGGGAATTGCTGCATCGTATGTGTAATACCTACTTGAAAAGCAGCTCTAGAAACAACACCTCCTTTGGAAAGAAATTGAAAAAAGAAAAATGCGGCTACAATGGGCGGAAAGGCAAGCGGTAAGTTTATAAGATAAGTATAAATCCCTTTTTTAAGTAGTTGATAATATCGTAATGCTACTAACAAAGCCGATATAACGGATAACAATAATGAAATAATGGCAATAGAACTACTATACAGAAATGAAATAGCAATGGCTTGATCTGCAAATGCCTGTTTCCAGTACTGTAAAGTAAATCCATGGTTTAATACACCAACCAGTCCAAAACTGTATAACAGCGCATACCCCAAACCTGCAACTAATGGAATAATCGCAAAAATAAATAGTAGTGTAAATGATAATATGGTGCCCTTATTTTTCAATTACTTTTTTTCTAAAATCTTCAAAAACTCTTAGCATATATTCCGGTGCCAGTTCTTTAATTGCATTAGCTTTTATGTATGCTGCATCAAGACCATATTTCCGTTTGGGTAATGCTTCAAATTTATCTTGCCACTGTTTCTCCAGTTTGTCGATCGCCAGTACAGTTCTACTTCCCCATAATCTGATATCGTTCTTTTTTATCTGTGCCTCCGGGGAAATTAAAAAATTACATACTACCATAGCTGCTTCTTTACTGCCACTATTTGCTGTAATGCCAATATAGTGCGTATTTTGTATGGAGCCGGATTGTAAAATATACGCCTTAGAAGTTGTTGTAAAAACACCCTCATTTACTTTATTATCGATTTCAGCATCATTAAAGCTCATGGTAAAAACTAACTCACCATTACTATACATTTTAGATACATCAGCAATACTTGATGGAAATGTTTCACCCTTTTTCCAAAAATATTTCTTGTTAGTATTAAGCCAATTCCAAAGCTTGGGCGCATACAGGTTGTATTTTTTTTCGTCGAAGGCACTATCAAGCGTATTCATGCCACCTGCTAATTCTACCAGCCAGGATTTTAATAATGTCATACCTGAAAAGTCGTTTGAAAAAGTAAATTTTTCAGGATTAGCTTTCCACCATTTTTCAAACTGGGCCATCGTAACAGGTGGCGAACTTACTTTACTGCTATCGTAAATTAAATAATAAAAAGATTGACCCCAGGGTGTTTCATAACCCTTAACTTCTTGTTGAAAGTCATATTTTATGATTGGATTTTCGGTATCAATATATTTGAAATTTGGTAGCTTACTAGTATACGGGCCATACAATCCATCAATTTGGCGAAGTTGAAAAAATGTTTCACCGTTGATCCAGCATAAATCTATCTCGCTTTTTTGCTTTCCTGCTTCTTTTTCACTGATGATATTACTTACAATTTCTTTGCCTTGTCCGGGTACAATGGTTAATGTAATACCGTATTTTTCTTTTACTGTGGGTACTACATATTCATTCATATATTTATTTACTTTTCTGTCTCCCTGAAACATCATCATGGTAATTGATGCACCTTTTGCTTTGGCTTCGATCTCTTGCCAACTTATATTTGAATTATTGTTACTTTCTTTTTTGTTATTGCATCCCAATAGCAAAAAAGTAAAGCCTATAGTAAGTATTTTTATTTTGAACATAAGTAATGTATGATATATCTACAAACACCTTTATAAAGATGCTTGTAGATATAAGTATTTTATTTTACCAAATATAGCGTAGACCAAATTGAAATTGGCGTGGGGGCGCTGATCCTCTTTTGGTTATGGTATTGCTACTTGGTGAACCAATTTGAACTGAATTATTAGCAGCCCGTCCTGTAGCATAACCGGATAGATTTTCAGTGTTCATAACATTGTATACATCTGCAGAAATTTCTATGCAAGGTTTACCTTTAATTTTCATGATATATTTAGCACTGAAATCAAAAGTTGTAGAAGATGGTAAACGACCACCGCCATTTCTCCTTTGCCCCGGTTGATAGTCGGCAGGGCCTGCACCATTATAACTTAACTCGCCATTTCCATTTAAATCAGTTACACCGCCATACTTTGTAGCATCTGCATAATAAGTAATTGGCTGCCCGCTTTGAAAAAGAATAGTTGGTGTTAAAGTGAAATTACTCTTCACATACCATGTTACTAAACCACTCAGTACATGTGTACGGTTGTTATCTCCATAACCATATTCTAAATTATAATTATTATCATCATTCGCTCTTACGTTAATACCCTCGGTATCAGTTTTGTAACTGCTAAGTGTATAAACAAATCGATATGCAATATTATCGGTAGCACCTTTACTTTTTGCTAAAGACATGCTTATAGCTTTGTATCGGCCTATACCTTTAGTTTCTGTCATAAATACCTGTCTCTTATACACATCTCCGAGCCCACGAGACAGGCAGAAATCTCGTATGCCGTCT
>CABHOW010000134.1 GCA_902168225.1 uncultured Flavihumibacter sp.
GTATTATATACAAATATATTTGAAGATATTATTCCACAAACACAATTTGAGGAATATGCAATACAACACAATAAAGCGGTTTTACTTCACTTTAATTATAGCAAATTAAATACTGATATTGAGGAAATAAATGAGCAATTTAAGCACGCAGCTTATTTAGCACCAGATGCTTATTGGATGTCTTTTACCCATTATCTCAATCTTGTTTTTTTACTTGATCATGATAGGATAGATGAAGCATATGATCTTGTTATGAAAATCGAAAGGAGAATCGATATAAATTCAGTAAGATCAATAGTGCTACTTACCATATTGAAGTATTTATCATTACAAGAAGATGTATCAAATTATCAAAGTATGGTACTACAAATTGCCGATTTATTAACTAGTATGAAAGATTTACCTGAATGTCAAATAGATGGTTTAATTGCACTTTCTCAGTTTCAAGAAACACAACAAAATATAAATGAAGCTGTTGCAAGTTTCGAAAAAGCTCTTTCTATTGCTAAATCAAGCAATTCAAAACAACTTTCATATATCTATGCTTCATTAGGTGATCTTCAGTTGAAGGCTGCACAATTTGGCGATATTTCTCAATATAGTTTTGCCCAACACTCATATCAGCAGGCATTAAAAACAATTCTCAGAGAAAACGATGCTCAACGATATGGACTATGTCAAATGAATCTTGGTATCATATACGCAGAAATGCCAATACGTGACGTTAAAAGACATGTATATGCTGGCCTTGCTCAAACAGCATTTACAGAAGCAATGCAAGTTTTTAATAAGTTTGATGATCCATATCAATATGCTATGGTGTGTACAAACTTTGCAAATGCAATGCTAAGATTGCTCCCTGATATTGATAAAGAAAGATTTGATAAAATAAGTTTTTATTTGTTTGAGGCTTTGAATATCAGAAAATCAAATCAATTCCCAGAAGAGCGAGCAATTACAATTTGTACTCTTTTAAACTTGTATTTCCATCGGATAGAAACAGCTGAGGAAATAGACTATCAATGGCTTAATGAGATGAAGCTTATGTCAGATGAAATTATTTCACTTACTTCAAATACATTTCTAGTTGACAATGCACATAATGCTATTAAGTTCGTTGATAATACAAAATCACAATTAAGTAGTAATGCATGAGATGTCAATCATACAACAAGTAGTTAATTCACTAAACAGTGAACTAAGTGCAGAAGAAAAATATCAAGTAAGTAATATAATTTTGCATTTGGGTGAATTGAGTAATGTACAACCTATTTTACTAGAAAATGCATTCAAGGCCTACCAAGAGGCGTCTGCTGATTATGTACACACACGGTTAACAGTTTTACAAATTCCTGTGGTCATTCATTGTGATCAATGTGGTGAAGATTCACGAGTAAAGCAATATGTTTTTAAGTGCAATAATTGTGGAAAGCCTTCAACTAACCTTATAAGTGGTGAGGAGTTGCTCATACACAAAATAGAATTTTTTGATCCTTTTAAACTTCAATTAAAAAATATGATACAGTTATCTCAACAACGAACATCAAAAAATAAGCGTGGGACAATTAATTGTGATAATACTACTAGGCACTTGTTACAAGCAAATGATTTTGTAGCAGAAGCAATAAGAAATAAAATGCTTCAATCTAAAACACTTGTAATTAATATTGTTTCTTCTGCAGGAAGTGGTAAAACAACATTAATGATAGAAACAGGAAAAAGACTCAAAGAAAAATATTCAATTAAGGTCCTCGTTGGGGATCTTGAAACTGAACGCGATGCTGATAGAATAAAAGCAGCTGGTGTTGATGCACTTCAAATTGTCACAGGTGGCATTTGTCATTTAGAAGCACAAATGGTATGGCAAGCAATGGAGACAATGGATCTTACTGGAACCGATTTACTTTTTATCGAAAATGTTGGTAATTTAGTTTGTCCAGCTTCTTTTGATTTGGGGGAAGATTATAGAGTTACACTTATTGCAAGTACAGAAGGAGACGATAAGCCCAAAAAATATCCAAGAATGTTTTTAACCTCAGAACTGATGATTGTTTCGAAGGCCGATTTACTTCCTTATGTCCCTTTTTCGGTTGAAGAAGTTACGAAAGATGCTAGAGATATTAATCATGAATTAGAAGTTATTACAATTTCCTCAATAAAAGGAGATGGAATTGAAGAATGGTGTCAATGGTTAGAAGAAAGAATTGCACTAAAAAGACAGATTGTTTGATAGATGGTTAAAACATGGTCAATAGTAGTTGAAGGTTTGGTCCAAGGTGTTGGATTCAGACCTCATTTACTTAAAAAATCAATGTTAAATAATATTCCTATTGAAATAGGAAATACTGCAAAAGGTGTTGAAGTTATTCTCAATGCAGATACAGAAATTTCTGCTAATGAATACATGCATATCTTGACTGTCGACTTGCCAGCAAAAGTTAGAATTGAAAAGTGGGCTATTTTTAAAAGTGAGAATCGTTTAATATATAACAGTAAGATTATTTATCCTCAGTATGAGGTAAATAATCTTTTCATAACGCCTGATTTCTCCTGGTGTAGCTCTTGCAAAAAAGAATTTGATGATTTTTCTAATGTGAGGCATGACTTTTCATTTATTAATTGTACCCAATGTGGTCCTCGATATAGTGTTATGAAAAAACTACCTTTTGAAAGAGAGAACACTACCCATGAAATAGAAATGTGTGTGAGTTGTTCACAAGAGTATAGTGATCTTAACAATTCTCGAGCACTTTCACAATTGAATTCATGTAAGAACTGTTTTCCTTCCTCTCATTTGTATTTTGATAATGAGAATAAAATTGTTAAGGAACAATTAGCAAAGCTATCTTTACATATTACTAATGGTAAAGTAGTTGCTGTTCAAGGTATTGCTGGTTTTCTTTTGCTTCTAGATTATAAGAACAATCAAGCTATAACATATTTGAGAGAAAAGAAAAATCGTCCAAAAAAGCCATTTGCAATAATGTTTGCTACAATTGAACAAATCAAGAATAATTTTGAGTGTAGTGATATTGAAATAAAATTATTGAGTGATACTTCAGCACCAATAGTATTACTATCTCCAAAAATGAAATTCAAAGAAAGGGTTTCATTAGAAAATATTTCTGGACCTTCTCAATTGGTTGGTGTTATGCTTGCACCATCTGCCTATTTATATCAATTATGTATTTCAAATGACGGTGGTTTAATTGCTACAAGTGCTAATAATCAAGGCTTGCCGCTTTCTTATTCAATGCCAACTGCTAATCATTTATTGAGTTCAATTGCTGTTGAAGCTTGGTATTTTGATAGAGAAATCTTTTTCCCTCAAGATGATTCTGTAACAATGGTAACACCACTTAATCAATTACCAATAGTAATTAGAAGATCTAGAGGTTTATCACCAAGTTTAACAAAAGTGAAGAATTACTATTCTACCCAAATAGTTTTAGCGCTAGGAGCCGAAATAAAATCTACATTTACATTGGCATTTGAGAGTCAGATTTTGGTTTCACCATATCAAGGAAATATTGCAAACTTAGATAATTTTGAACGGTTTTCTGAGAATATTAATAAGCAATTAACACTGTGTTCTGTAAAACCAGATGTTATTTTAATTGATCGCCACCCTTTGTTCCAGCATAACGAGTTTGTTGATTCATTTAAACATGGTTCTCTTTTGGTAAAATCAGTACAACATCATGAGGCTCATGCTTGTGCTATTTTAGGGGAATCACATCTGTTTGAAAGTGATGGTAAGGTAATGTGTATAATTATGGATGGAATGGGTTTTGAGGATGAACAATTTATTAGAGGTGCTGCATGTTATATCTATGAAAAGGGACGACTTATCGAATTGGAGAAATTTCCAACTTTCCGTTATCTCTTTAATGATAAAATGTCTTTTGAACCTCAGCTTTCTTTAGTTAGCATTATGGATGGAGAAGTTTTTGATGGAATGAAATTTACTTTTGAAGAATCCTATTTACACAATATTCAAACTTTAAAAGCACGTCAACCATTGACTAATAGTATAGGAAGGGTATTTGACGCATTTGCTGCTTTAATAGGATTTGATTCAGTAAATAGTTTTGAAGGCGAGGCTGTGATTTGGCTAGACCAATTTGCAAGAAAAGGACTACTAGAGTATGGTTATGAAGGGCCATCTTATCAGTGGAATCGTTTATCTTGGAGAGATCTGTTCAGAAGATGTTGGATTGATATACAAAATGGGCTTTCTCCTTCAACAATTGTATATAGTTTTATTAATACTATTGCAATCGATGTTGTAAACAACGTTTTGGATCAAAAAATAAAACATCTAGCAGTGAGTGGAGGTGTATTTCAGAATGCTGTATTGGTTGATTTGATTCAGTCACATTGTCAAAGTAATAGTATTTGTTTACATCTACACCAAGAACTTTCACCCAATGATGAAAATATAAGTTTTGGACAATATATGCACTATCTTCATATAACCTCATAAATAAATAATTATGTGTTTAGCAATTCCTGGTAAAGTTGAAAGTATAGAATTTATGTATGATAATTCAGTAAGAATGGCCAAAGTATCATTTGGTGGAATTATAAAACAGGCGAGTCTTGAAATGCTTCCTCAAGCAGAGGTTGGTGACTATGTACTCGTGCATGTTGGTGTTGCCATTAGTAGAGTTGATGAAGAAGAAGCACAGAAAGTATTTGAATATTTAAGAGAGGCAGGTGAATTAGATGAATTAAATCATTAAACATGAAATACGTAACTGAGTATAGAGACGCAGATATAGTTCATAGTTATCTGGCTTGTATAAAGTCAATTGTAACAAAGCCTTGGACTATTATGGAAGTATGTGGAGGACAAACACATAGTCTTGTTAAACATGGTTTGTTAGATATATTACCACCTGAGATTACTATAGTACATGGCCCTGGTTGTCCAGTTTGTGTAACACCACAGTCCTTAATAAATCAAGCTGTAAGCCTTTCTATTGATCATAAAGTTATTTTATGTTCGTTCGGTGATATGCTTCGTGTACCTGGATCTAAGATGAGTTTGTTGGAAGCAAAGGCAAGAGGAGCAGATGTTCGAATTTTATATTCTCCACTTGAGGCTGTAGAGATAGCGAAAAAATTTCCAGATAAACAGGTTGTTTTCTTTGCTGTAGGATTTGAAACTACAGCCCCAGCAAATGCTTTGTCTGTATTGCATGCATATCGCGCAGGTCTTAAAAATTATTCTATTCTAACTGCGCATGTATTAGTTCCTCCTGCTATTAGGGCTATTATGGATGACCCACATACAAGAGTAAATGGATTTCTTGCTGCAGGTCATGTTTGTACAATCATGGGAAATAGCGAATATTATCCAATTGCTGAAGAGTATAAAATTCCATTAGTGGTTACAGGATTTGAACCTGTAGATTTAATGCAAGGATTGTATCTAACCATACAGCAATTAGAGGAAGGAAAATTTGAGGTAATCAATCAGTATAGTAGAGTTGTAAAAGAGGAAGGTAATCCAGAAGCAAGAGCAGTCATCAACAAAGTGTTTGAGGTTTCCCATCGAAATTGGAGAGGGATAGGAGTGATTCCGCGAAGTGGATATGCACTTAGAGAAGAGTTTGCTTTGTATGATGCTGAAAAAAAATTTGGTTTTTTATCTCAAGATCAAGAAAATGTAAATGGTTGTATTGCAGGATCAATATTAAAAGGCTTAAAAAAGCCTAAAGATTGTCCTCATTTTAATAAAACATGTACACCTCTAAACCCATTGGGAGCACCAATGGTTTCTACAGAAGGTGCATGTGCTGCTTATTATCATTTTTCTGGAATAATAGAATAAAATTAAATTATGCATTTACAATGTCCGATTCCAAAAACAGATTTTGATGTCATAACCTTAGGTCATGGTAGTGGTGGTCAACTTACATCTCGATTACTTGATACTTTTGTTATTAATCAACTTTCAAATCCAGAATTAGAAAAACGTCTTGATGGAGCAATACTTCAACTGGATGGGAATTTAGCTTTTTCAACTGATAGCTATGTTGTTTCTCCTATATTTTTTCCTGGAGGTAATATAGGTGATTTGGCAATTAATGGAACAGTAAATGATTTAGCTATGTGCGGTGCTTTACCCAAATACCTATCTCTTTCGTTTATTATTGAAGAAGGTTTACCTGTAAGTGAATTTTGGGAAGTTATCCAATCTATAAAGCAAGCTGCATCAAAAGCGAATATTTCTATTGTAACAGGAGATACTAAGGTTGTTGAGAAGGGGAAGGGAGATAAATTATTTATCAATACATCTGGTATAGGCAGATTACATCCAAAGGCTCAAATTGATGTAAACAGGGTATCTGCTGGAGATGTAATAATTGTAAGTAATAAAATTGCACATCATGGTATGGCTATAATGAGTGTAAGGGAGGGATTGATATTTGAAAGTAACATACTCACAGACAGCAAACCATTGGCCCATGTATGTATGTCATGTTTAGATAAATTTGGAGATAGTATTAAATTATTTCGGGATCCAACAAGAGGTGGTGTTGCAACTACCCTTACTGAAATTGCTGAATCGTGTGGGAAAGGGATTTTTATTCAAGAAAAAAATATCAGTTTGGATCCTTCGGTAGAAGGAGCTTGTGAGATGCTAGGTCTGGATCCTTTATATGTTGCAAATGAGGGAGTTTTTATTGTAATTGTAGATGCTTTAAAAGCAAATGAGTTTTTGGAATTTTTGAGTCAGAAGGAAGAAACATCTTTTGCATTTAAACTTGGAGAAGTAACTGATTCTTATGAAGGGAAAGTGATTTTAGAATCAAAAATGAAAGGTAAAAGAGTGTTGACTAAATTAATAGGCGATCAACTTCCAAGAATTTGTTGATGTTAAAAAATCCTGAACATATATTTTTAGGAAGTGATCAATCTCCCTTCCTTGCACCTAGAGGAATTTGTGTACATAATAATTGTCTACTTGTATCCGATACTGCTCAAAATAGAATATTTATTTGGAAAAATATTCCAACTACAAGTTATGCTGAACCTGATATTATTTTAGGTAATCAAGAAGCAGATGTTTCTGAAATGAATTTTAAATATCCAAGTGGCATTTGGACAAATGGAGACAAGTTAGTAGTTGCTGATGCTTGGAACCATCGCGTTTTAATTTGGCATAAATTCCCGACAACTAATCATACACTACCTGATGTAGTAGTAGGTCAGTTAGATTTTAATTCAGATTTACCTAATCAATTGGGAGTTAATAATCCTCCAAGTTCATCTAGTTTATATTGGCCATATGGTGTTTATAGCGATGGAGTATCATTGTGGATTGCAGATACTGGTAATAGAAGAATATTATTTTATAAAAATATACCTTTGCATAATGGTAGTTCAGCAGATGAAGTAATTGGGCAAGATAATATGGAATCAAGGGATTTGAATCCAAATTTTTCAACATGGCCATATTCAATAAAATTAGATGTAAATGGAGGTATGATTGTTACTGATACCCAATATTTTCGAGTTTTATATTGGAAGTCTTGGAAAAATGCTATAAAAGGCGAACCAAATGCGATATGGGGTCAACAAGATTTAGAATCAAATGGACAAAATCGGCATTACTTAAAGCCTACTGCTTATTCACTAAGTTGGAATTATGATGCATTAATACATGAGAAACATAAGTTGGTCTTCATTGCAGATACCGGAAACAGTAGAATATTGAGTTATCCTTTTGACTTAAATTATGGTGAATCTGCAACAACTATTTATGGACAAAAAGATTTTGATTCTATTGGAGAAAATAAAGAAAGTATAATGGGACTTGATGGACATTTATATTGGCCATTTAGCATTGCAGTTGATGACGAAAGATTGTTTGTATGTGAAACAGGCAATAATCGTATATTTATATACAAAATATAATCATGCAAGATCTGATTTTATTTATAATCGCATTTTCAGTTGGATTTGTTCATACTTTTGAAGCAGATCATTTAGCGGCAGTCACAAATTTAGTAACGCGCAATATTGGATTTTCAGTTACTGCAAAAGATGGATTTTACTGGGGTATTGGACATTCTGCAACGATTTGGTTCATAGGTTTGGTTATCTTAGTTTTCAAATATAATATTTCTAATACTTCTTTTTCTAAACTAGAAAGTATTGTTGGTTTAATGTTAATAGTGCTGGGTGTAGTTAGAATGATTCATTTTAAAAAAGGGCATCAACATACTAAATTTAGTTCGCCAAAGTTGGCATTTGGAGTTGGTGTGGTGCATGGATTAGCTGGAAGTGGTGCAGTAGTTGCCGCTGCAGTAACAAAAACCTCTAATATTAGCTCAGGATTAATCTATTTGTTATTGTTTGGTTTAGGAAGCATAGTTGGGATGTTTTCTGTCTCTGCAGGATTGAGTTGGATGCTTCAAAAACTCAATTTCAAAATTACAACTCTAGTAACCCTTTTTACTTTTTTTTCTTCACTAATTTGTATTGTTTACGGCAGCGTAATTATTTATAATTCTTTGTTTACAATTTAATCTGAGTTATATAAAATAATAACATTTTCCCTTGCGTGAGGTACATCTCACAAAAAATGTTCACTTATACACTAATTCAATCTAAAGTGAACATTTTATATACTGATTATCAATAGGTTAATCTATTCAAGATAGATTCATAACCCTGAGGTCTCGGGTTCAAGTCCCGATCTCGCTACAAAGCCCCGATAGTATCGTCGGGGCTTTTTTATTGAGATTATCGGTAATTTCACACATGCATCCGTACATCATCAACGCATCTGTTCAAATCGTTCCCATTGGTACTAAAAAACATCCTTACGTTTGGGTAGATGAAGCAATCAGCATTATTCAGCAATCCGGGTTAAAGTATACCGTTGGGGCTTTTGGTACCGATATTGAAGGCAGTTATAAAGAAGTAATGAAACTCATTGAAGATATAAATGAGTATTTGTATCAACAAGCTTGCGAAGAATGGATAGTAAATTGTCAAATTCAGTTTAGAGCAGGATCCGATATTACCATTGAGGAAAAAACCAACAAATATTAGCTTCCTTGTTGGGGGCTTCTATCGCAGTATACAATATTTAAAACTAAAAATATGCAAACCCCAATCATCACAAATCCAAACAAAGCATTATGGGAAAAGGGCGACTTCACCCGCATTGCGCAGACTATGCGTGAAAGTGTCGAAGCGCTTATTACCAAACTTGGTATTACAAGTGGTATGAAAATTCTTGACCTTAGTTGTGGTGATGGAACTACTGCAGGAATTAATTTCGCTATTCAGTAGTCAGCATAAAAGCACGGATTTAGACAAGACCGAGATTCCTGCAACTTACCTGCGCGTAACAGTCACTTGTTGAATGGATATAAAACAAGTAGCTAATGTAGTAACCCTAATCATTTTCTATCATGCAATTCCAATCACTCGAACCCTTTGTTCCTTCAGGTGCAGATATTGAAAAATCTAAACAACTATTTCTGGAGTTAGGCTTTACTATTAATTGGGATGTAGGAGATTATATCGGCTTTCAAAAAGATGAATGCCGATTTATTCTGCAAAAGTTTGACAATAAAGCTTTTGCTGAAAATTTTATGATCAGTGTTAAGCTCGATGATATCCAGGCTTTTTTAAAAAGCATTAAAGAGAAAAAATTAGAAGAAAAATTTGGTATAAAAATCGGAAACATTACCCGGCAATCATACGGGCAAGAACTTAATCTGATAGACTTGGCCGGTGTGTGCTGGCATTTTGTGGAACAATAAAAAATTGTTGCTGATTATCACAAACAATCGTATCTCGATCTTCTTGCTTTTTCCTTAAATGGGTGCACTTGAATAAGTAAATATGCCCCTCCATTAATCATAGGATCTTTGGTTAAGAATAATTTATAATCATGAATCCCCATGATTAAAGGTCCGGCTTTAAAGGCGCCTCCTATCCATAATTGTCCCTGTGTGTTATATTGTATGGGCATATACAAACCCCAAGTACGGGTTTCCCAACGAGGCGTTAGGGTAAGTAAACTCAACTCGCGTACATTCATGGTTTTACCGTAACTGCTGCTGTACAAGTTTAAACTGGCCTGGGCATTAATAAAAAAATGATTTCCCAAATCATGATCAGCATTGATCACAAGCCTGGTAGGAATACGCATTTTAAAGCTGGCAGGTAAAGCGGTGGTTGTATCAAATAATGTGGCTAAAGAATCACGCAATCCCTTAGCATCGGCAATGCCTTGTAACTTTTTTGAAATCTGCCAGTCTTCCAATATTGTCTTAGGATTACCAAAATTGAGGGTGTTTTCGCTGGTCTTAAATTTTGCAAAACCAATATCCATAATACTGATACCAAGCTTCCAGTTGTACTGTCGCGGTTCATTCTCTTCTCCATTATACTCATCTCTATACCAGATAAATTCTACACCTAAACTTAATCCCAATGCTATTGGGCCATTCTTGAGAAACTGTTTTAGGTTCCCGCTTGTAGAAATATAAGGGCTCCAATTATCGTAGTTAGCAGAATAAGCATATGCTCCTGAGCCATTGGTAGTTTTATACGCAGTATCAAACGGATGAACAGTTTCCAAATAGCTCAATTTATTCACTGAGGCATAAGCGCCAGATATGCCTTTCATTATTTGAAGGGTGGCGCCTACATTAACTTTACGGAGAGGTGTTTCAAAAATAGTTTTTCCATAATTCAGGTCGAACTCAAGCCATCCTGCATGTCGGCTATTAAAATCAATAAAATCATTGCTTCTATTCGCTTTTAAAAATTTATGAAAACTGGTGATGGTATCGCTGTATCCGAAAGCATTTGTTTTAAAATGATTTAAGGTTCTGGCCCTGATACCGAATCCGATGGCCGTTTTTTTATTGATCTTATACATGCTGTTCAATAAGCCCAAATCTATGGTAGCATGTAAAGTGCGGTTCTGTGTACCGGGTATTAAAGTGACTTCTGTATTTGATACAGATGGGAGCTTGAAGTTGTTTACATGAATAGCATTGGTAATGACACCTAAGTTGAAGTTAAAAAGAGTAATATCCCAGGGATGCCGGGAATTCACATTTGCTGCGGGGTTATTGAATATGGCAGGAGCGCCCGCATAATCGGATCCATGCAAGGCAAAATATTGTTGAGCCTTAGCAGTTAGTTGGAAACCGGTTACAACTGCCAGAATCGGTAGATATTTGAAAGGGGGGTAAATACGCACGCATTCATAACGAAATACCTGCTTTTTTATTCGGTTTACAATGGTCTTTCTAAAAAAAATCCCCTCGTAGAAACGAGGGGATTTACGATTGCTTGCCATTATAGAGAGTCTTCAAATTAGATTGATAGGGTGAAGATAATGACAAAAATAATATAAAGTATATTTTTTTATAATTTTAACAAAAAACGGGTTTTAGCTTCAACAAAATGATATTTTGGTTAAATTTATTAATATTTAATTTTTTATAATATAATGATAATATAACTTAAACTCTTCCAGGATATTCTTTAATAGCAGCTGCCAAACAATCCATAGCCATCTCTAAGTCGTTGCTATTCAATACATAAGCTAATCTTACTTCCCGTTTTCCCAACCCTTCTGTACCATAAAAACCGGTAGCAGGAGCTAACATTACGGTTTGACCCTCAAAACTAAATTCTTCCAATAACCACTGACAAAACCGATCCGCATCATCAATCGGCAATCTTGCCATTGCATAAAAAGCACCCCCGGGATTGGGACAAAATACCCCTTCCATTTGATTTAATCGGCTAACAATCAGATCACGCCGACTCTTATACTCCGCCTTTGTAGTATCAAAATAATCGGCCGGTAAATCTACAGCTGCCTCACCGGCAATTTGAGCAAAACCGGGTGGACTTAACCTTGCTTGTGCGAATTTCATGGCGGCATCCAATACTTGCTGATTCTTTGTTACAAATGCCCCAATTCTGCCTCCACAGGCGCTGTAGCGTTTACTGATCGTGTCCATTATGATCACGTGATCATCTACACCGGTTAAATGCATGGCACTTGTTTGATGCCCCTCATAACAAAACTCCCTATATGCTTCATCGGAAAATAGATAGAGGTTATGCTTTATGATCAATGCCTTTAACTGCTCCATCTCTTCTTTGCTATATAAATAGCCGGTAGGATTATTGGGGTTACATATCACAATTGCCTTAGTACGCGGTGTGATCTTTTTCTCCATCTCACTAATAGGAGGTAATGCAAAACTATTTTCTATAAAAGAGGTTACTGGCACAACTTTTACGCCGGCAGCAACGGCAAACCCATTGTAATTAGCATAAAAAGGTTCCGGAATAATAACTTCATCGCCTGCATCCAAACAACTCATAAAACCGAAAGCAATAGCTTCACTACTTCCGGTAGTAATAATGATTTGATTAGCACTTACAGTGATACCCACGGAAGCATAATATTGCACCAATTTTTTACGATAACTCTCGTTACCCGCACTGTGGCTGTATTCCAGTACTTTAAAATCACTATGTCGCACCGCATCTAACACCATTTTAGGTGTTTCAATATCAGGCTGACCAATATTCAAGTGATATACTTTAATCCCTTTTTTCTTTGCTGCCTCTGCAAAAGGAACCAACTTACGAATAGGAGAAGCAGGCATGGCTTGGCCACGCGTAGATATCGTTAGCATAGATATTTCTATTAATGTTTTCCTTTGGGATCTATCACTTCGCCCTCAATAGTTAAGGTGTAAGGCTGTGTAGAATGAGCAAATTTCACATCTACTTTTTTCTTAAAAGCGCCCAAAGTAGCAGCATTATAAGTTACTTGAATGGTTCCTTTTTTTCCGGCAGGAGTAGGAGCCAAAGAATAAACAGGTTTGGTGCATCCGCATTCGGCATTGGCAAATTCAACAACAATTGGTTTTGTAGATTGATTGGTGTAAGTGAAGGTATACGTAGCGGGCACATTCAAATTCACTTTGCCAAAACCATGGCTTAATTCTTTAAAAGCTACATCTTTCTGTGCTAATACCTGCACACTGCAAAAACAAATTAACGCTAGCGTGATCAATGATTTCATACTGATTATTTACTTTTATTATTGTTCTTTGTTTCCTGTACTCCTTCTCCTGTAAAACTAACCTGTTTTATAATGCCTCCCGATAAAAATATATCGGTATAACGAACAAACCGACCCATTACAGACCCATTAAATCGAATGGTAATTTGGATCGACTGTCCGGGACCAAATACCTGATTAGGAACAAAACTGGGCGTAGTGCAGCCGCAACCTGCCTTCACATTCTCGAGCTTTAAACTATCAGTACCCGTATTGGTGAGGGTTACTATATATTCTACAGGTTTACCATAGGTAATTTTACCAAACTCATACTTTTCATTCTGAATCGTTAATGATTCTTTCGTTTGAGAATAAGCAACCGTAGTTACAATTGCCATCAAAACAGTAAAAAATAAGTTTTTCATCCCACGAATTTACGACCCAAAATTAGCATTTTGATTGATAAACGTTTATCTTCAAATAAAAACAGCAATTTTAACTTTTGGCGGGAAGCCGGGGATAAACTAATTATTGTTAGTCTTTGCCTTCCTACCATTATTTTTGCCGTATGGAATCTGCTAGCTCAATTCAACTTAAAGACGATATGCTTTCATTCGAAGGTTTTAGATCAACTGTTTTAGAAGATTACCGTACTGCAGTAGTAAGTAGGGAGGTGAGTTTATTAGGAAGGAGGGAAGTGCTTACGGGGAAAGCTAAGTTTGGGATTTTCGGGGATGGAAAAGAAGTGGCGCAATTAGCCATGGCTAAATTTTTTGAGCCCGGCGACTTTCGAAGCGGCTATTATCGCGATCAAACCTTTATGTTCGCCAGCGGATTGGCCAGCGTTGAGCAGTTTTTTGCACAGCTCTATGCCGATCCGGATGTGAAAAATGATCCTTTTAGTGCCGGCAGACAAATGAATGCACATTTCGCCACACGTTTTGTAGATGATAATGGAAATTGGTTGGATCTGGCGAATCGTAAAAATATTTCTTCAGACATGGCGCCTACTGCCGCGCAAATGCCGCGTGCCTTGGGTTTGGCTTGGGCTTCAAAATTATTTCGTCACAATCAGGGGCTTAAGCAATTTGATCATTTGAGTCATAACGGAAATGAAGTTTGCTTTTGTACTATTGGCGATGCCAGTACCAGTGAAGGGCATTTTTGGGAAACCATCAACGCAGCCGGCGTACTACAGATACCACTCGCAGTTTTTGTATGGGATGATGGGTATGGCATTTCCGTACCTAAAAATTTTCAAACTACCAAAGGCTCTATCTCCGATGCATTACGCGGGTTTGAGAAAATGGAGAATACCAATGGTATCCGTATTTACAAACTTAAAGCATGGGATTATGCCGGTATGTGCCAGGTTTTTGAAGAAGGAATACAGCGTGTTCGTGAAACACATGTACCTGTTTTATTTCATGTGGAAGAAGTTACACAACCACAGGGGCACTCTACCAGTGGTAGCCACGAACGCTATAAAACTGCAGAGCGCTTAGCCTGGGAAAAAGAATGGGATTGTATCAAGAAGATGCGGGAATGGATGATGGAGAATGGCCTTTCCAGTGAAGAGGAATTAAATGATATTGATGCTGCCGCAAAAGAATATGTGCGTGCGAGTAGATTGAAAGCCTGGGAGAAATATATAGCACCAATAAAAGAAGCGGCTGATAATGCGGCTACACTTATTCGCCAAATGATGGTGAATGATATAGACAAGTACAATGCTTTACAGCAAATAGCTAATGAGTTACAAAATAATAAGGAGCCACAACGCAGAGATGTGCTGCGCTTATTGAATATAGCTATTGAAACAGCTCCCGATTCTCCTTCAGCCGAAGATCTTAGATATTATTATAAAGAATTATTAGCAGCTAACCGTGCTTTATATAATACTCATTTACACGATCAAACACCCAAAAGTGCTTTGTTGGTGAATGAAGTGAAGCCGTTGATCTCTTTTGATGCCCCATTGGTAAATGGGTATGAGATATTGAATAAATATTTCGATGCGCTCTTTGCACAGAACCCCAAAGTATTTGCTTTTGGGGAAGATGTTGGGCATATTGGAGATGTGAATCAAGGCTTTGCTGGCCTACAAGAGAAATATGGAAAAGATAGAATTTCGGATACGGGTATTCGGGAATTAACTATTGTAGGGCAGGCTTTGGGCTTGGCTTTGCGAGGATTACGACCAATTGCTGAAATTCAATACCTCGATTACTTATTATATGGATTACAGGTATTGAGCGACGATGTAGCCACTACTCATTTTCGTACAAAGGGCCAACAGAGTTGTCCGCTCATTATTCGTACACGCGGCCACCGTTTAGAAGGTATCTGGCATAGCGGATCGCCTATGGGTATGATTATTAACTCGCTACGTGGCATGTATGTATGTGTGCCCCGTAATATGGTGCAAGCAGCAGGTATGTATAATACTTTATTAGGAAGTAACGATCCTGCTATTGTTATTGAATGCTTAAATGGGTATCGATTAAAAGAAAAATTACCGGCTAACTTATTGGAATATACTGTTCCATTAGGTATTCCGGAAATATTGAAAGAGGGAGATGATCTTACTATTGTTTCTTATGGTTCTACTTTACGCATCATACAAGATGCAGCTGAAAGATTGGCTAAAGAAAATATTTATTGTGAAATTGTAGATGTACAAACACTTCTACCTTTCGATATACATCATAGTATTTTACAATCCTTGAAAAAAACGAATCGCATTTTATTTGTGGATGAAGATGTACCGGGGGGTGCTGCCGCATATATGTACAATCAAGTAATTGAGGTTCAAAAAGCATTTCAATGGCTGGATGTAAGTCCACGTACACTCACAGCACAGGCACATCGCCCAAGTTTTGGAAGTGATGGAGATTATTTCAGTAAGCCTAATGCGGAAGATATAATAACGGTGGTTAGGGAGATGATGATGGAGTGAGGAAGGTTCCTTGCTAGGCTCGGAATGACAGACGGTAGTTGGGAGTCAAATTTGCATTTGAAAATACTTTCAATATATTTGCAATATTATTGCAAATATTGAATAAGAAACGAGACATAAATTTTAGGGCATTATTGTTATTGTTGATATACAGTTTCGGCAATAGCCCTGCTATTATGTTTCATCACCACAACTACAAAGTTATTGCTTATGAAAAGGCAAGCTTTTGCCAAAAGGCAGTTTACAACGCAAATAAAACCAGACAATGCAGCCACAAAGCACATATTAGAATTGCAGTAGAAAAATGCTTTTTGTGCGACAATCACAATCTAACTGACCACATCAACAATATCCCATTTTTTGGGTTTTCAAATACAGAAATACCTACCGAATACAATAGTATTATTGTAAATTTCATATCGCATTCATCTTCTAAAACCTCAAACAGAGGTCCACCTGCAGTTTAATTTTTTATATAGTTCTCTTTGTCGGCACAATCAAATTATGCTGATACTTATTTATTAAAAAATTAAACTAAATAAGATGAAATTTAAGTTTATTGTTTCTATAATTCTGTTATTTATTTCAACACAAAGCATTTATGCTCAAAACACTTTATCAGGTAAAGTAACCGACAAAAGCACAAAGCAGCCATTACCATACACCACAATCGCAATTGCAGATTTACATACATCTATACTAACCGATTCTTTAGGAAATTATAGTTTCAAAAAAATCCCAAGTGCTTCTTACGAAATTCAAATTAGTGCTTTAGGCTACAAAGCCTTTTCTAAAATAATAACTATCAAAGGAACATCAATCTCAAACTTTGAATTAGATAAAAGTACCACCGAATTAACAGAAGTGGTAGTTACCGGCTCATCAAAAGCTACACAAATTAAAAAGTCGCCACTGCCCATTGTTAGCATCAACAAAGAATACTTAACTACCAATTTATCTACCAATGTTATTGATGCTATTGCCAAAATACCAGGCGTAAGTGCGGTAACAACCGGTCCCAATGTATCCAAACCATTTATTCGTGGGTTAGGCTTCAATCGTATCTTAACTCTCTACGACGGAATCAGGCAAGAAGGGCAACAATGGGGGGATGAACACGGCATTGAAATGGATAATTATATCTCTGATAAAGTGGAGGTAATTAAAGGTCCGGCCAGCTTAATGTATGGTTCGGATGCTTTGGCAGGTGTAGTAAATATTATACCAACAGCACCCTTATCAAATAAAACACTTGGAGGCACTGCCACAACTGAATACCAAACCAATAATGGAATGATTGGCAGTTCACTATTTCTATCAGGTACCAAAAACGGTTTTGAGTATGGTGGAAGAGTATCTACACGAATAGCCAAGAACTACCAAAATGCTGTAGATGGCAGGGTGTATAACACAGGATTTAAAGAAACTGCTGCTAATCTTTTTTTTGGCTTACACAAAAAATGGGGCTATAGCCATGTAAGCGTATCGCTTTATGATAATTTACAGGAAATACCCAATGGTAGCAGAGATTCAGCAACACGTAAGTTTACAAAACAGATAACAGAAGCAGATACTTTGCGCCCAATCGTTTCTAACGACGAACTAAATTCATATAGTATTTCTGTTCTTCATCAAAGAGTGCAGCATTACAGGGCTTTTCTAAAAAACAGTTTCTTTTTTGCAAATAGCAGGTTGGATGCAAACTTCGGCTTTCAAAGAAGTGTACGCAGAGAATATAGCCACCCTGCAGCACCTTATCAAAATGTAGCAGGTTTATATCTGCAGCTTAATACATTTAATTACGATGTAAAATACTTCTTGCCCGAGTTCAATAAATGGGCAGTAGCAGTTGGAGTAAATGGGATGTATCAAACCAACGATGTATCACAAGGAACAGAGTTTGTGATACCATCATACAACCAGTTCGACTTTGGGACTTTTGCCACCGTTAAAAAAGACTTTGGCAAACTTAATATAGCAGGTGGGCTTCGCTACGATGTTAGAAATTTTAATAATAAGGAATTATATAGCAAACCCAACGCTATCACTCGCTTCGACCAAGTGGTTACAGGTGCAGACACAGCAGGTGCAGAGAAACCTTTCAGTAAATATTCAACTTCTTTCAATGGGCTTACCGGAAGCATAGGGCTAAGTTATGCAGTTAACACCAATTGGACTTTAAAACTAAATGTTGCAAGAGGCTATCGAGCCCCCAATATTTCCGAAATATCTGCTAATGGCGTGCACCCGGGCACAGGATTTTATCAAGTCGGCAACGCACAGTTTAAACCAGAATTTAGCAGCCAAGCAGACGTTGGATTGAGTTATACTTCCAAAATAATAAATGCACAAGCAAGCCTTTTCATCAATCAAATAGACAATTATATTTACAACCAGCGATTACTTGGTGCCTCAGGTGGCGATTCATTAAGTAACAGTGGCGGACAGCCTTATCCAACCTATAAATTTCAGCAAGGCAAAGTACTATTGTATGGCATAGAAGCCAATATTGATTTCCATATTATCAACCGACTTCATTTCGATAATGCGATTTCTTTAATTTATGGAGATAATAATAGTTTCACCGGTACGAAAAAAAATAGTGACACTAAGTATGTACCTTTTATCCCACCATTCAGATACATTACCGAATTAAGATATGAATTTGTAGAAAAATCTAAAACATTTGATAAGCCATTTGTAAAATTACAGGTACAATATACGGCTACGCAAAACCGTGTATTCACTTACGATAGTACCGAAACCCCCACAGAAGGGTACACTTTAGTAAACTTAGGTGCAGGAACAGGTATTAAAAATAAGCAAGGAAAAACAGCTGTAAACATTTATTTATTGGCAAATAATATTTTCGATATAGCCTATCAGGAGCATTTGAGTAGGTTAAAATATTTTTACTCAACCGATGGTGCAGGCAATCCGATTCCCGCCCCCAACGGTCGTTTAGGTATTTTTAATATGGGACGAAATATTAGTCTTAAAATAATTGTTCCTTTCTAAAATCAGTAAAGGCAGGCAAAATTTTATTTTGCCTGCATTTATTTTCGATACAATTATTCCTTACTTTTTAAATAAATCTATCTGTCAATTCGGGAGTCGGTACCCAGCATGCTTCTTTTTTTCCAAACCATTGATATCTGTTTTTCGCGATATAATCGTACACTATGTTTCTGATGAATGGAGGTACAATTATAAAAACGTATAACAAATTATAAGGAAGAGAAAGTTGTTTCGCAATACGTAAGGCAGCAGTAGATCGGTAATAGACTTTTCCTCCTTCTACCAAAATAACAGAATTGAAAGAGTCAGTATCTGCAGCAAAATCGTGGAGTAAGCTTCTGGCGACATCACTCTGTAAAGATGCAAATTTGAATTTTTGTTGCGAATCGTGTTTAATTACAAATTGAACAGCATTGCTACACAGGTTACATACACCATCGAAGAGAATGACAGGATATGTATCGTGTTTGACCATTTTTTAATTTTTAATCTTCAATCTACAATCTTCAATCTGAGTAATTCCAGATTCCAGATTCCAGATTCAATCTTACCCCATATTATGAAACACCTTATTCACATCTTCATCCTGCTCTAACTTTTCAATAAGCTTAGATACTTCCTCTGCTTGCTCATCGGTAACAGGAACGGTGGTGGTAGGTATCCATTCAAGCTCGGCACTCAGCGGTGTCATATTTTTATCTTCTAATGCTTTTTGTAGTTTACCAAAATCTACAAACGCGCAACGTAAAACTAGTAATGAATTTCCTTGTTCATCACTACTTTCGCCTAATTCTTCTAAGCCAAAATCTATCAATTCCAATTCTAATTCTTCGGGATCAATTCCTTCCGGTTTTAATTTAAAAACCCCCATTTTCTTAAACTGAAAACTAACACTACCACTCGTTCCCATAGCGCCGTTACCTTTATTAAAATAGCTTTTAATATTGGCCACAGTTCTTACATGGTTATCAGTAGCTGTTTCAATAAGCAGGGCAACACCATGAGGAGCATATCCTTCGTATAAAATTTCTTCATAGTTGCTGGTATCTTTACCCATGGCTCTTTTAATAGCAGCTTCCACTCTATCTTTTGGCATACCCACACTACGCGCATTTTGAAAGCATCTTCTTAATGCGGGGTTAGTGGCAGGATCCGGACCACTTGCTTTAAC
>CABHOW010000135.1 GCA_902168225.1 uncultured Flavihumibacter sp.
GGGTAATATATTGTTGCAGGCTTTCACCGGTAAGTTTTCTAAAGTATTCGCCCACATAGTTGGCCGATAAATTAAAATGTCTGGCGAGGTGACTGATGCGCAGCAGGTCGGGGTTGCGAATATTTTCATGCACGTGCAGCAACATGCGATTAATGAGCGGCTCGGGTTGCAGCTCTGCCGGAACGTTTACTTTGCTACTTGCAACGTTACGGGCAAGGATGTTTAACACCAGGGTAATAAAATGTTGCAGGTTCTCTTCGTAATAAGGTTGCTGCGCTTCATATTCCTGCACCATACTGCTGATAAGTGTACTTATCATTTGGCAATCGGCATCCTGTTTTATAAGCATCCGCTCAAAGCGGTTATGATGGTAGAAAATATGTTCCAGCTGGTGAAGCCATTGTGCAATACGCCCACGCTCCTGCGAATCTTTACATTTACCAAGAAACACTTCAGAAAAACGGATAGAACAAAAGCGGGTAGGTGCGCTCATTTCAAAACCCCTGCAATCGAGTGGCGTGAACAAAAAAATGCTGCCTTTATTATAGGGATACCGGTTCTGATTTACTTCCCGTACACCTTCGCCTTCGAGAATTTGTACAATTTCGAAAAAATGATATTTCAACGGGCGTGCATACCACGATTCCATATCGGCCACATATAACTCAAAAGACCGGTGAAGCATTTTTTGTTTCATACCAGGTAAAGTTAGGGAAGAATAGGAGTTTCAAAACTCTACTATCAGAAAAAAATAACCAATTGCAAACGTGCTTAAAATTTCGTATTGTTACACGATCAAAATACTCATGAAAAAGTTTTTATTTTTTACAGCGGCTTTTCTGCCTGCTTCTTTGTTCGCCCAAACAGCCCAACCCAAAGCCATGATCAATAACAGCAACCAAAAGTTCGATAATGCCATTTTGAAAGATGCTGAAATAAAGGCAACCAGGGTTACAGAATTCCCGGCAAGTGAAATCCCCTTTACTGATAAGGTCATTCTCAAAGCTTATCATCCGGAAACGATGCTTTATGACATTGACTATAAAGCAATTCTTGACAACCCCAAATATGCCGAAGCCGATAAAGTAAAATTTATTAAAGATGCGCTTGCCGATACCAGTCGGGACGCTTTTAAATACATTCATAGCAATAGAATTAATTTTTGGAATAAATCAAAAGAAGCAAAGGAGCTTATTGATACCTATTTTCATCATAAGCAGTACGAACTATCTGAAGATCCGAATACCAGATATAAATATTTTGAATTCAGGACGAAATCTTTTTATCCGGAAACACCTCAGCTAATAACCGAATATTTTGTCAACAGACCAGCTCTTGCTGTTAAATACCCATATGAGATTGAGTTGATCATCCAGTTGAAATTAATGGGTAAAGAAGAAGAAGCTGTGAAGTACCTTGAAATTATTGTAGACGATGTAATTCATGACAGACTGGGAAAGTATGTAAATTATGGTGAAAGAAACGCTACACTAACAGATGGTAATGTATTTGAACATCTTTGCCTTTCCGAAAATGAAGTCATTGCGAAAAAGGCAACTGATCTGCTTTTTAATTTAGTATATCAGAAACAAATGGGTGGTAAACGAATGCATTTTTTTGAACTTCTGGAATACGTTGACAAAAACAGATATCATCAGGTACTGGATAAATGGTATGCATTTTACATGGATCTCGATTTTAGTAAAATTGACACCAATGTATTAAAAGAGCACGGATGGTCTAAAGTCATTTCCCAATTTCCCGGCGTTGAGGGCTATGAAGGATTCATGAGTTTTTACTCCGAATACCTGGCAGAAAAGCATGGCAAAAAGTTCTGGAATGATTTTATTACAAAAGAAAAAATTGCACAGTATGGGAATGATGACAATTCAAACAGTCAGATCTGCAAACTTGAATATGTAAGTAAAAACAAAACGGTTACGCGTGAAGATCTAAAGCAAATGCTGTTTCAGGTAATAAAAACACCTAAGCTGTTCAAAAGTGATAATAAAGCCCGTTACCTTAGACTTATAAGCAAAGCATATCCTGACAGGAAGATCCCTAAGGCAGATTTTGATAAATTACAACTGGAGAAGATCTGCGCTTTTTCAATGCCAATCACTTTAAATGAGGAAGACCTTGAGTTGCCTCAATATTGGGAGATACCAACTGTAGACAAAATAAATAAACTGGCTGCTGACATCAATGAATTTTCACGCGAAAACAACCTTAACGGAATATCATTAAATAAAAAACAAACATTCCTATTGAGCCGGCTTGCAAGCCCGGACGCAGGCGTTATTATTTGCGATCATTTAATCAAAAACAACCTCATAATAGAAGTTGACTATAATAAAAACGAAGAAACTGCTTTTTCGAATTATATCGATCTGTTCAATTCATCCTTTAGAAAAATATTGGAAAAGAGAAATCATCACTTTTCAATAAGCCAGATCACCCAAAAAATCAAAGAAGACGAATACCGGTATCAGATTTATGTAAAATTTATTAACTCGATCTATAAAACCGAGTATACCGGAAAAGAAAAGCCTTATCAAAATGCAAGAAGACTGATGAAAATGATAAACCTGTGTTTAATAGAAAATAAAGCAAAAGAAAGAGTGTTCGAAATAAAAGTCAATAAGCTTAATCACACATTCGTATTTATTGAACCAGCCAGACTAACCCCATTGTTAGATAAACAAAAGAACGTATACTATTGGGCTATTAGCCGGGAAGATGAATTTACCAACGTGAACAGGAGATAAAGCTTATTCCTTTATCAACTCCAGTTTCAAAACCCTCTTGATCTTTACAGGCATTTGTACTGCATAGGATTGCAGGTCCATTGAGGAATTATACCGCATTTGAAGGTTCAGGGTATTTTCCATATTGGCCTCAATAATGGCGCCGGTTTTGTTGTCGACTTTAGAAGTAATGGTAAACGTTTCAACGCCCCAAAAGAAATTCACCTTATCTCCTGCACTTCTTTGTATCATTTGAAAGTTGTTTGGCTGATCGTATAATTTCTGTGCAACGGTATCCAGCTTTGGAGTAAGACAAAAGGAAGCTGGTGGTAGAAAATCTGTTCTAATGGTTGTAGACTGTTTGTCTGCGCTTATAAAATGCTGCGACATCTCAATGCAATCGGTACCGTACAGGATAAAAATGCTATCAGCAAAATTTCCCTGACGCGGTTCTTTATTTATATAAACCGGGTTCTTTGCAGAAACCTTATTTGCATTTGAGGCAGGCGCAACTGCTACAAAAAAGGTATTGAGATCGGTTACTTCGCCCACCATCTGTGAAACAATCAATTTAGGCAATAGTACTTTGCCATTGGGCAAAAGCGAAATGTGATAAGGCGTTACCATTTTTGCAATGCTATCGAGCGAGGTAGAAGAAGTTTCGTTATAACTTATCTTGCTTATCCATTTTATTTCTTCTGCTAATGTGCCGGCATCATTAACTACGCGGTGTTCGGCAATTGATATTGTTTTGCCATTATACTTATCGTTGCGCCAGGTTTCTGCGGTTAATTTGTATTTATAGGTATCGCCGGCTTTATATTTTCTTACAGGAATTTGAGAAAGGGCGATAGCAGGCAGAAGTGTGGCGATAAGTGTGCACACGCGCACAAATTTTCGCATATATAAAGAATTCATAGAATAGATCAGGTTTTATTGAATTTAAGAAATTCCGGTTAAAACTGCCGGGAGTATTGTGTATTATTTAGATTTTACTAATTTTGCATGGTATTTCTGAATGAGGATCTATACTACGCTACAAATCGGTGAGCTTCACACCAACCATTGCGAAGACTATTTTATCACTACAGAAATTGGAAAAAACAAACTCCTTTGTGCTGTAATGGACGGCTGCACAATGGGCACCGACAGCTACTTCGCGGCTACTTTAACAGGTAAATTGCTGAGAAAAGTTTGTAAAGAGTATAGCTATAAAGAATTCTTATTAAAGGATTCTGCCAGCTTACAGCTAACTTTTGAACAAATAATCAGGCTGTTATTTGAAGAGCTACGAAGTGCAAAAAATATACTACAGTTAGAACGGGATGAAGTACTGAATACTTTGTTGATCGGCGTTATTGATACGGAAAACCGCTCAGGTGAATTCCTATGCATAGGAGATGGGCTCATATGTATCGATGGCCAGTTGTTTGAATTTGAACAGGACAATAAACCTGATTATTTAGGTTATCATTTACATGAAGATTTCAACAGCTGG
>CABHOW010000136.1 GCA_902168225.1 uncultured Flavihumibacter sp.
TATAAACCTCCCCATTTAAAACTACTTTTAATGTATAAGTATCCCCTATAACCGGATGAAAATTGGAACAGATATATTCTCCCGTACCAGCATTTTCTATAAAGCTAAAAACAGTATTTGCCGAATTTGTTATAAATATATCCGCACCTGAAACTGTTGGAAATGTCGTACTGTAATATCCCGTTGTGGTAGAGAGTTTGATTTTCTGCTCATTGCCTTTCGTACCCTTTACCCAATCAATTGATGCCTCAATTACCAATTTTGGTTCTGCTGTTTCTACACCCACCTCCACTACTTTTGTGCAGGACAGAAGAAAAAAGCAGAATGAAACAATCAGGTATATAAGTATATTTTTCATTTTTATATTATTGGAATTAAAACCTAAAATTGTAAGTCACGCCTGGTATAATGCCGAAAATCGAGATCCTCTTTGCTTCACTCAACCCCGTTTCTCTGTTTTGCTCAAACATAATTGATGCGGCATTGCTTCTATTGTAAACATTGTAAATACTGAACACCCATTCACTCTTCCACCTTTTTTTACTATCGGGTTTTGGTGTGTAGGTGGCCGATAGATCCAAATGATGATAAGCCGGAAGTGAATTACTATTTCGCTCTCCATAATTAGCAATGGTAATTCCCTGATATTGATATTTGCCAATGGGATAGGTTGCAGCTTTGCCTGTTTGGTAAGTAAAAATGCCGCCAAAACTCCATTTTTTCGTCAGCTGATAAGCGCCTGTAAGTGAAAGGTTATGTGTTTTATCGTAATTGGCACGATACCATTTGCCTTTGTTAATGCCGGGTTCTTCCGCATTTCTTCCCGGTGTGCGCTGTTCTGCTTTAGAAAGTGTGTAAGAAAGCCAGCCTGTAAGTTTTCCGGTATTTTTTTTCAGCATTACTTCAAGTCCGTAAGCCCTTGCTTCCCCGTTTAGCAATACCTGTTCTATGGCTTTATGGGCAATTAATTCGGCGCCGTCAATATAATCTGCTTTGTTTTTAATTTTCTTGTAAAAAGCTTCAGTTTCCAACGAGTATTTTCCATTGCTGAAATTTCTGAAATAGCCCAATGCAACCTGATCAAGAATTTCGGGTTTCAAATATTGGTCGCTGGGCGCCCAAATATCAAGTGGAGAAACGGAAGCTGTGTTGGATATTAAATGGATATACTGGCTCATGCGGTTATAACTCGCCTTAATAGACTGATCGTTATTTATGGCATAAGAAACTGCCAGGCGAGGTTCTACATTTCCAAAACCAATTATCTTTTTGTTTTTATTGTAATGTGTTACACCTGCAGGCGTTCCTTCCTCATAAATTTGTAAATCGCTATTGAAATACACTGCCTGATCATTGGCATAACTATTTACATTCTGCTCCCCCAACCGTTGAAAATTGCTATATCGCAGCCCATAGTTCAATGATATTTTATCCGTGAGCTTTTGTTCGCCACTTACATACAATGCATTTTCCCAGGCATATTTTTTTTCTATCTGGTCGGCATTGATCGGCGATTTAGCATCCATAGGTTTTATTGTACCGGGATTGAATTGGTAGTAGATGGAATTGACTCCATAATTCAAAACCAGCTTATCAGACAAATGATGGCACAAATTGTACTTCAGATTATAATTACGGATGTCCGAAGCCCAATCAATACCAACATATTTTATCTTCAGACCATAATCATACTTACTGTAAATGACCGATGCATTGGAATAAAGTTTCTCGGAAAAGACATGGTTCCAACGAAGATTAAAGAATGAGTTCCCATAATTGTTGCTGAAAAAATTGCTGAAATCCATTTTATCCTTACCGAAATATCCTGAAAGGTAAAGCCTGTTATTGTCGTTGAGCTTATAATTCAGCTTAGCGTTCAAATCATAGAAAGAAACAGCATTGGGATTGTCGGCCAGTTTCATAAATAAATGAGCATAAGAAGTACGGCCAGCAACTACAAACGAACTTTTATCTTTTACAATTGGACCTTCTACCAATAATCTGCTCGATACGGCTCCTACCCCACCCGTTATGTGATATTCTTTATTGTTCCCTTCTTTTTGATAAATATCCAAAACAGCCGAAGTGCGTCCACCGAAATTAGCAGGTATTCCACCTTTATACAATTTCAGATCTTTAATTACATCAGCATTAAAAACGGAGAAAAAGCCGAACAGGTGTGAAGTATTATATACAATGGCCTCATCTAACAAGATCAAATTGCCGTCAACTGAACCGCCCCTAACGTTAAAACCTGTTGCGCCTTCCTGTGCATTGGATACTCCCGGTAGTTGAAGAATAGCTTTCAAAATATCAACCTCGCCCATAATTGCCGGCATCTTTTTGATGGTAGAGATAGAGAGTTTACTCACACTCATTTCCGGTTTTTGAATATTGATCGCAGACCTGTTATGTTTTATCACTACTTCATTTAACGTTTTGCTTTTTTCAAGCAGGGGAAAATCCTTCCTGCTATTTTTTGTCAAAAAGATATGTTCCTCAATACTCTCAAATCCTACACAACTGATAACGATCGTATATTCTCCTTTGGGCAGGGTGATAGAATAAAAGCCATACGCATTGGTAACTGCTGCAACTTTTGCTTCAGGAATGAAAATGCCTGCACCGGCTATTGTTTCTGTATTTGATTTTATAGTGATTATTCCACTCAATGTAACTTTCTCCTGCGTATAGGCCACAAATGACATGGTTATAAACAACAGCGTATAAATGATCTTGTATCTCATTTTTTAAAAATCGAATTAACAATTGCAATTGAATGCAAAACTATCCTTTTGAAATAACCGCCTTTTTCTGATTATACCAAACGCAGTATCATTTATAGCAAACCATGTTGGTGTACAACAAAACATTTCCTGCTTTCGTATAAAAAGCACACATTTTCGTATAAAACAGATCAGGCCACTGCTTTAAATCTTAAGTTTGTTATATACAATTCAATAAATGAATGACTTTACCCATCAGCAGCCCATTAGCGAAAACGTGCTTTTTCGTTTCCTGATCTCACCTAACCGCAGAATACTACGGCATCTGCTGCTTATTGTTTTTATTGGTACTATGTTGTACAACAGCGCCTCTGTAATTGCCAGCCCGATAGTGATCTTTGTATATTTTATTAGCTTATTCTATATAAATATGTACGTGCTGGTGCCAAAGCTTTTATTCAGGAACAGAAATATTGAATACTGTTTATCTGTGATCGGCATCCTTGTTATAGTGGCTATTAGTGGTTATTTTTTCAATCCTTTTAATAAAGAAAACGCGCTGAAT
>CABHOW010000137.1 GCA_902168225.1 uncultured Flavihumibacter sp.
GGATATGAGTAAAAGTATAAAAGAAAAAAGTTTCACTTTTAGTAAAGTAAGCTTAACACCATAAAAGTTTACTGTTTGAAGATACAGAAGTTTTTGATATAAAGACATAATTACTTAAATACTTTTGAATCACGAAGGAATTAGAAAGTATTTAAGTAATTATGATAATTTCTCTGGACTAATTCAGATTGTATTGTGCTGATGCCGATAATGCTGTCCCAGAGCTCAACCCCTCTTTTTTTAAGACACCATTTACATAGATTTGCACTTTTAACGTCGAGTTCTCATTAGCACCCATGGCATTCATTACAATACTAGCAACAGTAGCGTCTGAAGGTGCCGTAATAGGAGCGCTTGTCCAAACTGTACCTCCTAGTGATGAAGCTGTTGTGAGCGTGGAATCATATCCATATACGCAAAGATTCAAAGAACTACCGGCAGAAGCTTCGGCTTTAAAGACTATTTCATCTTCAGACGGTGAGCTGGATCCATTATTATCATCATCTGAGCATCCAACAAATAGAAACAGTGCTAACGTGAGAAAAAGCGCCAATGCAATGACTATACAATTCAGAGATTTAAAATTTGAGCTTTTCATGATTTCATTTATTTTAGATTAATAACAAAGCATATAATTATATGTGACCGATATTGATTTTACCTTGTCTGTCCTGCAAATTAAATTATATTCAAAAAAAACTCACATACCTGAAAACAGGTAATTTTTACAAGCAATATTTGAGTTGCTGAAAATGAATAATATACCTGATTAGAGGTATTTTTTTTTGTTCTGTCAACATTTAGCTTTACCTAAAAAAAAGCTATGATAAAAACAATCTTTTATAATACACTTTATTAATAAATGTGTAATAGTGAATGTCAAAGATTTATTGGTGTAGGAAAAAATCGAACTATCAATCCAGTAGTTAGAAAATCTTTGTGATCAAAATGAACAATTCAGTTTATAAAAAAATTAAAGAAAAATTATATGAAAACACTAAAAAATAAATATGTTATCGTAATACTATTATTTCACTTAAATACATATGCGCAAACATGGTCTTTTTATAAAGAATATCCGGTAAATGTAAACCCCTGGATGGCAGATTCCGATAATTCCGGAAATCTATATATGCTTACCTCAAGCCGGGAAATTTGGAAAAAAGATAATTCAGGCTTATGGAATAAATTTCCTGATTTTCCTGTGTCAAACTTCTATGATTTGAAAGTCAATCAAAATACCGGAGCGGTTTATTTGGCAGATGAATTTCAAGGGCTTGTGTTTACAGCCAATAACGGAGTTTCATGGCAGCAGGCTTTTTTTGAGACAAGCCCTTTAACCGGCTTTCATGAAGCTATAATGACACTATCAAATGTCAATAGTTCCAATGTTTTTTTTGGAGGTGGGTATAGTACCAATTTTCCATTTGCACCTGCAATTTTTAAATATACAATAAACGGTAATGAAATTTCAGATATACAGAAAATCGAATTTGATACTGTTGTAAACTATGATAACATCCCTAATGCTGTTTTTCAAACAAACGATGGTTCTACAATACTTATTGGTACTGTGGCTAACGGTATCTGGATATCAACCGATGAAGGAGAAGATTTTCAAAATGTATTGCCAGGAAATCAGGTATATAAAATCGTGCAAGGGCCTAATGATTCATTTTATGCTTTAGTCAGAAATAGTAACACCGGTCAAAATCAAATGATAAAATCAATTGATGGGGTTGCTTGGGAGCCTGTTTATACAAATCCGGATCCGAATGATAGTTTAACAACATTATATTTTGATGAAGACTCAATAAATTTATGGCTGGGTACTGAAAAAATAGTTTACAGAATTTCTAATTTAGATGGTACAGCGCTGGATTTCGAATCGCAAAACCTTAATAATGCTGAGCAACGTGTGGTGGCTATAGTTAAGTCGGATGGCATTATTCATCAATTCTCGAGCGAATTCATTTTGCAAAAGAAGGTTGATGACTCATGGAATCAGGAAATAAATGGTTTGACAGGTTCATCAGCCCAAGTTTTGTTTGGCACAAATGACACACTTTATTCCCTTGATTATACTTCATCAGTAATTTCAAAAGCTAATGATCAGCAAACAGATTGGGTTAACACATATATTCCAGGAAATATCCAGGCAGGGCTTCAGAATCTTAGCAAGGATAACAACGGTAATGTTTTTTTTACCAAGTTGAACAAATTGTTTAGAATGGATGCTTCTGATGAGCTGCAAGAGATAAATGTACCCAACCCGAATTCAAATTTCATTTCTAAGCTCTTTGTTACACCAACCGGTAATATTTATTTGACTCATAATAATGAGAATAATAAGCTTTACAGATCAACAAATGGGGGGGAGACATGGGATATGTTTTTTGAGAGTATCAATACTTTTGATTCATTCAGTTCTGTTTGTGAGAACAATGATGGCTTGATATTTTTTACATTAGATTTGAACGAGGCTCAATTGCATTACTCTTTAAATGACGGGCAAAATTGGAATGTATTCAATTATGATGTTAATTCCGAGTTAGAATGTGGTTCTGCTACTGAGAGTTCAATCTACCATTCAGGAGACTACCTGTTTTTTACAATATGCCTAAAAACTTTTTTATTACAAGTAAATAACAATACTTTGGAATTGACAGAAGTAAATTTCCCTAATGATTCATACCCGGGCCATATTCTATCAAATGCAAATGGATTTTATACAGTTTCCGAAGAAGGAATCATTTACAAGAGTGAGGATAGTGGCCAAACATGGTTTAATATGGGTAACCCTGCCGGGTTATCACCTTTTGCAAATAGCGTTTACCCGCTTTTAGTCACCAATTCTGACAACGAGGTTTTCGTTAAGACAAATCCTTTTGCTTTTGGCTTGCCGGAAAACCTGAGAGGGTTATATAAACTTACTGAAACATTAGACTTACCGGCAAGAAATTATTTTGAAGTGGCTATTTATCCAAATCCCGCTACAGATATTATCAATTTGCGGTCTGTAGAAGTAATTGCAGAATACCAATTCTATGATTCGCTTGGCAAAGTGATTAGTTTTGAACAACTCGATGATAAGCGTATTGATATTTCTAAATTATCGGCAGGCATATATTTTTTAAAGCTAAAAACTATTGAAGGTAGGCAACAGGTTGTGAAAATAGTAAAAAATTAAAACCAAAATAGCAAAACTTGCATACTGTCGGCTTTTGATTTTGTCAGATTTGACTCCCAATGGTCAGGATAATTTTAAATAAAAAAAATCATGAAATATATATATTTAATATTCACATTTATTTGTTGTGGCATAGCCATAGGTCAAAATCAAACAAGAAAGGTTTTATTCCTGGGGAATAGTTACACTTACGAAAATAATCTGCCAGAAATGGTTACACTATTGGCTTTAAGTGCCGGTGATGAATTAATTTATGACAGCAATTTAATTGGAGGTTTTACCTTAGAAGATCACTTTTCCAGTTCTACGTCTCTTAATAAAATTTTATCAGACGAATGGGATTACATAGTATTGCAGGAACAAAGCCAACGTCCTGCTTTTATTAACCCCACAGCATTTATGAATGGTTTTTCCAGCTTGAAAGATTACATCAAACTGAATAAGCCCTGTGCACAAATCACTTCTTTCATGACATGGGGTTATGAAGATGGCGATGCACAAAATTGCCCTATAAACCCTGGGGTTTGTACATATGAAGGAATGCAGGAACTTATATCGGATCGATACATATCAGTTTCTGACATATATGAATCAGAAATAACTCCGGTAGGAGCTGTTTGGAAGTACATAAAAGAAAATGAGACATCAATTGATTTGTATCAACCCGACGGCAGCCATCCTTCTGTAGCAGGATCGTATCTCGCAGCCTGCTGTTTTTATACGTCATTATTCCGAAAGGACCCGACACTCATTACAGATGATTATGGGCTCGATGCTGCTACGGCCTCAACTTTAAGAAATGCCGTTAAAACTTTAGTGTATGATGAAATGCCGGATTGGTATATCGGTAAGTATATTCCCAATTCAAACTTTACGTATGCTATAGGTAACGGAACAAATGAGATTGTTATCTATACAAATACATCGAAATATCAGGATTCTTATCTATGGGATTTTGGAGATGGACTAACATCGACAGCCATGTTGCCCACACATAGTTATGTAGCAGATGGTACTTATACTGTTAAACTTACCACTTACAAGTGTTATTTAGGGCAAAACTTAGAATCTGTTTTTGAACAAACAGTAAATTTTTGTTCGCATACCAATACCATTTTTCCTGATAATTTGATTTTATGTCCAGACGAAACAGGTGTCCTTTGGACCCAACCGGCAGATTTCTACCAATGGTTAGATTATTTGGGTAATCCAATAATTGGAGAGACCGGACAATCATTACAAGTATTGCCTGTGGGGGCATATAGTGTTTTAACTACAATAAATGGATGTACAGAAATGTCGCCACAGGTTTTTGTGGATGGATATGTTGGGATTGGTCCGGAGGATCCCTGTAATTTGGGTATTGTTGATTTTGACAAAGATTTCAATGTAGTTATTTTTCCGAACCCAGCTCAAAATATCTTAAACATTAATTCAGAACAAATCATAAAGGCAGTTTCAGTTTACGATTTGACGGGTAAGAAAATACATATAAATCAAGTTGAGAATGATGCAATTAATGTAACTAATCTGGCAAAAGGATTGTATATATTAAAAATATTATCAAAGAATAATGATGTTCAAATCATAAAATTTATAAAAGATTAAATCTAATGTGCTAAATCCAATATTTTAATATCTCATAGTCCTATAACAGAAATCATATGAAAAAAAGTTTGCTTTTGCTTATAATACATATAGCTTTTATAAGCATAGCATTTTCGCAGTCTTTAAGCAAAGAAATTGATGAAATAATATTGAGTGAACTGGATGATGCAGATGGTCCAGGTGGAGTGTTTATGGTTGCAAAAAAAGGAAAACCTATTTATCAAAAAGCCTTTGGAAAGGCTAATTTAGAGTTAGGAACTTTTTTAACCACAGATAATGTATTTCAACTTGCCTCAATGACAAAACAATTTACTGCAATATCAATATTGATGTTGGAGGAACAAGAGAAATTGAATATATATGACAGTATTTCAAAATATATCCCCGATTATCCAAATGGCAATAAAATTACTATTCATCATTTGTTGACCCATACATCCGGGATAAAAGATTTTACAAAAATGAAATCACTCAAGGACATTGCTCAAAAAGAAATGACGCCAAAGATGATGGTTGATTTTTTTAAGAATGAGCCGGTAGATTTTGATCCAGGTGAGAAATTTGAATATAATAATTCCGGTTATATTCTATTAGGTAACATCATAGAATTGGTCTCTGGTATCACCTACGAAGAATATATTACAGAAAATATTTTTAATAAAATAGGAATGTCCCAGTCCTCCTATGCATCGGATAAGAAAATTATTGAAAAAAGAGCTTACGGCTATCAAAAAAAAGAAAGTGGTTACGTCAATAAAACTATAATAAATTTTAGTGTGCCTTATTCATCAGGTGCATTAATGTCTTCATTAAGCGACATGCTCAAATGGCAAAATCCCTTGAACAAAAATGTTCTTTTGAAGGCTGAAAATTCAGGAAAAGCCTTTAATAAAAATAAATTAAATAATGGTGATGAATTTTCATACGGATATGGCTGGCACATTAGGGATATTGATGGTATAATAACAAGAGAACACGGAGGGAGTATTTTCGGGTTCAAATCCATGGCAGTATACATTCCAGCCGAAGATATTTATGTCATTGGATTTACAAACTGTGATTGTTTTTCGCCAACCAAAATTACACAAGATATTGCCAAACTGGTTCTGGAAAATATGTGAGAAAAGAAATTGAACCTAAATAAGTATAATATTTAAATCAAGATCATTCGCCATATAAATGGGCACATCTTCATACTATAGCTTAAACAAATATTAATATGACTTTTTTATTCGCAGCAATTTTGCTGACGGCTTTCGCGGTTTTGGCATTGATAGACGGATTTTATCTTCACATCTTCAAATATCAACTTTTTAATCATAGAGAAAGCAGGCTTGAACATTTGATGCACACATAACGTTCTGTCTTATTTCCTTTGATAATCTACTTTCTTTTTATCTGCGAAAATTCGATCAGTTTTTATTTGGGTCTTTTTTTTGTTGTTCTTGATATTATAGTCCTTGTGGCAGACGCTTATTTCGAAAAGGACAGCAGGATGTTTATGGGAGGTTTGCCCCGATGGGAATATATATTACATTTATTTGTTAATGGATTTCATTTTGCAGCCATAGCTGTTTATTTGGCAATAAAATTAATTATTACAGATGAGGGATTGATTTTAGTCAGAGACTTGTCGTCATATAAAAATTTTGATATGTTCCATTTCATTGCTATTAAAATATTGCCCGGCGCAATAGTGATTGCAATTATTCATGTTATTACATCTATAAAGAAAACAGCAATGTATTGGAATCAATTAAGGGCAAAAATACTTTGCTGCTAAATGTATTCAGTCAATATAGGTTAAGAGTCTTACAATTATTAATAGTCCTGAAATATACCTTCAGGAGGGAATAGGATAGAGGAGGTGCTTATCAGGCCAATTAGCGATGGCGATCTATAAATCCCGCATTGGCCAATACTTAATCAGTACTCGCAAGAATGGTAAAAAGTTGAGCATAGGCTACCAGAACCCGGTTCTCCATGGCGATTCCCGAAAGCCGTGCACTAACCACACTGTTTTCCCTGCTGTTTATAAGGAAAAGTGAGCTTTCGCCAAAATTAAACAGACGTTCTTCAGCTTCGAGCAAGGCATTAGTATCAGTTACCAGGCTTTCTATTATTTTTTGCTGGTCCAAAACAGATTGTATTTCTGCCTTTTGTGCGGCTATTTTGTTTTTAAGCGCAACGCGTTCCAAATCAAGATCCAGCTGACCGTCCTGGATTTTTAATTTAGCAAGCCGTAAACCCGCACGCTCTTTTCTTAAAAACAGGGGCAGGCTGAAATTAAGGCCAATCTTATAATCATCAAACCTGTAGTTGTCAAAGTAGGATGGCTCGGAAAGGTAATTATAGCTCACGTCCAGATTAGGCAACAACAAGTTGGCTTTATATCGACGTTCTATTTCAAGCATGTCAATTTTACTTCTTAATGCAACAATTTTGGGGTGTTCCTCAATCGGGAAAGACATATCAGGTTCGGTATTTACATTTAGCCTTTCCGCTACTGTTTTTTCGATACGTTGCTCAGGGATAATATCCTCAGCAAGTTCCACTGGTGTTCCATCAATCCAGATATAATTGGACAATTCCATTCGTGCCTTTGCCAATTTGAGTTCTGCCTCTCTAAGGTTAAGCCTCCTGTTGCCAACAGTTATCCCGGCCTCAATGCTGTCTATAGCAGGCTTGTCGCCTGCTTGTATTAGTTTTTTTATCCCTATATTACGGGTTTCTGCAAATTCCAGATATGTTTTGTATAGGGTAACTTCATCATGAGCTCTTTTCCAGTCAAAATAGGAAATACAGGCTTCTGAAAGGGCGCTTGTAGCACGAAGCCTGCGTTGGGAATCGCTTAATCGCAGCTGTATCCGGGCGGTGCGTAAGTCCGCCATCCTCCGGTCGATAAATAGCCCTTGTGCCAAGGGTACAGTTATGCCTAAAGAAGTGAGTCCGCTGTTTGGGGTAGTATTCTGTGGATTGACATACATACCCTCGCTGTTATCAAATGCGGCCTTAATCTCAATACCATACCATGTCGGGATTTTAAAACTGCTGTTCAATAGCGAATAATATTCGGTGCCTTTAAATTCTTTTTTCTCAAAATCAACTTCGATCTTGGGATCGAAGGCACCTCTTGCCGCCATTAGTTCCGCCTCTGCTGCAGTAACTTCCAGATTGGCCTGCCGAATAAGCGGGTGATACTTTTTCACATAACCCAAATACTCGTCAAAGCTGAGCACTTGAGGCTGCGATTCCTGCGCAATTGCAAAAGTACTGCCAAGGCAAAGAACAAGCATATAAATCGATCGAATCATCTTGCTATTGCTTTTTAATTGATCCCTCAACAGGTTGATAATAATTTGGTGGGAAGCCATTCAGGGTTCTCCATATTTCAAACCATATAGGTACAGTATCCAGCAGGGCTATAGTCTGGGCACCCGCACCAATGCTCAGCTGTTTTGGCCATGGTGCTTCTACCTGATCGGGAGCTATCAGTACCCGATACTTCCCATTTGGGCTAATAAAATTCTCGATAGCCACTATTCTCCCACCAAACGTACCGTAAGACATGCCTGGCCACCCGGAAAAAACAATGGTAGGCCATCCATCAAACCATACACGGACTTCGTCACCCTTTTTTAGAAGCGGAAGGTCAATAGGGTTAACGAACGTTTCAACAGCGATCTGGTAATCAGCGGGCATTATGCTCACAATGAGTGTTCCTTCCTTCACGGTTTCACCAAGTCCGGATTGCAATGCCCTGTTCACGTACCCACGTTGAGGCGCTTTAATATAGTACATGCCGTTGCGTATACTGTAATTCACATATTGGTTCTCAAGCTTGTTTACCTGCGCCTGAGTATCATATTGGCTGCTAAGGGCGGTAAACTTATCACTGCTTGATTTGGATATTTTTTCCGAATATTCTGCACTGATTCGATTTACTTCCACTTTCGCATTTATCAGCTCATTACGCGCGGTAAGTAATTTATTTTCCTGTGTGATGATTTTAGCCTGCGCTTCCTGTAACTTCAGGCGTTTTTCCTCCACATCGGTGAGAGGCTTAAGTCCCTCCTTATTGAGCTGAACAGAACGATCAAATTGTGTAGTAGCTATTTTCAACTCTGTTTTTACCGCTTCAAGATCAATACTATCACTCTTTACCTTCAGCACTGACTGACGTATCTTATTTTTTGCCTGCTGTAGCTTCAGATCTTTTTCATTGGCAAGGGCAGCCATCTGAGACTCCAGGGCGCGAACTTTGCCGTCGTAGGATTCAAGTGCATTTATTTTTGCATCCGCCTGTTCCCGGGTATTGGCTACAAGGTTTGGGTCAAAGTAATCTTCCTTTACTTCCGAAATGAAAAGGATAGTATCGCCTTTTTCAACGAAGTCACCTTCCTGCACATACCATTTCTCAATCCTTCCTGCAATAGCAGTATGGATAGTCTGTGGCCTTTGGTCAGGTTTCAGTGTTGTAACAGCACCGGTGCCGGATATATTCTGAGTCCAGGGAAGAAACAATACAAGCAGAGCAATGAGTGACAAACCGGCAATAATGCGGTTTAAGATCCTGTAATGAGGCCGGCTTGCAAGATTTTTTACCGTATTGAATTGCTCTATTGCCTCAAGCGGCACTTTCTTATTGGTTGATATGTTTAACATGATCAGTTCTTTATATCATTTACGATTTTACCGTTCTCCATGGTGATCTGGCGGGTTGCCCTGGCCTGCCAATGAGGATTGGCAGAAGAAACAATTACCGTCCAGGGATTATCTTTAGAGAAAATAAAGTCAATCAAAGCGGCTGCCGCTGCACTGTCCATACGGTCTGTGGGGTCTTCATAGAATAGGAGGGAAGGCCTTCTTACTATACTTCTGGCAAGGAGTATCTTTTGCGCATTTGATGAGGAAAGCTGTTTGCCTTCGGGAAAAATTTTAGTAGCAAGACCATCTGGCAGTGTTTTGATAAACGGAGTCAGCTGTACCGAATCCAATGCCCACTTCAAATCGTCAACACTTATAGACGGATCGTTGAAGGTAATATTCTCCAGTATGGTACCTTCGAATGGTGATTCTCCTTGAATTACGCTGCCGATCTTTGATCTGTAGGAAGAAATGTCTATTTTTCGAAACGTATCATCATTGATATATAGTGCTCCGGAAGCAGGCTGCAAAAGACCCGAAAGAATGCGTATAAGAGTGGTCTTTCCTGAACCATTATTGCCTAATAGCAGTATTTTTTCTCCCTGCTCTATCTTTAGCGTAATATTTTTCAATACATCTTTTACAGCCCCGGGGTAGCGGAACCTGATATTCTCCGCTTCAATAGATATCGCCTGTCCGTTCAAAAGAGGCTGTACGGGAATGGTGTCATTTATATCCATATCGGCAACTTGCCCAATCTTCTCAACCGATGTGAGTACATCATAAAAAGTCTCAAGTCCAAGAATAATCTTTTCAACTGAATTAATCACAAGTAGGATGATAATCTCGGCAGCTACAAATTGGCCGATATTCATTTGTTGACCAAGTACCAGGAATCCGCCAATGAGGAGAAGTCCCGCAGTAATTATGATCTTGAAAATGATAAGCTGCGTAAACTGTCTTTTGATGACATTAAAATGCTTTTCCCTGAAATTGAGATAGCTGTTTACCAAACCATCATTTTTTGCCAGGGCATAATCAAAATTAATACCTGTACGGAAAGACGAATTGTTCCGGGCTATTTCCTGTAGCCAGTCGGCAGCCTGATATTTGTATTTTGACTCATTCAGGCTTGTTTCTAGTCCGGGTTTATAGGAAAACCGGAATATGAAATACAATAATATGACCAACAAAAAACCAAAAAGTATAAAAAATGGGTGGTAAAGTGAAAGCAATATGATTCCGAAGCCAATCTGGAGCAATGCAGCTGAAAAATCAATAAGTAACTTTGAAACCCCCTTTTGAATGGTAAGGGTATCAAAAAAACGGTTAGCGAGTTCAGGTGGATAAACATTATTGTAGAGTTCGTCAAAACGAATTTTAGGTAACCGGTAAGCAAATTCAAATGATGATCTTACGAATATCTTTTGCTGGAGATTTTCGGTGATCCTGAGCTGCATTAGAGATAAAATCCCCACGAGGCCGACACCCCCAACAACTATTACTACCAGCACTATCCAGGAT
>CABHOW010000138.1 GCA_902168225.1 uncultured Flavihumibacter sp.
CTTTATATGCCGGACATATTAGGCTATTATTCCAGGTCGACCCGAAAGCATCTCGTGCTTAATAATACGTAACAAAAAAATAAAGAATCTTGTGGTATTAGTATAACTTATACCAATCGAACCAAACATGGAAACTTGATTTAATTCAAGTCGTCAATAATCAAGATTGATTGAAGGTTAAAATTCAAGCTCGTGCGGTATAATTTGGCTTATACTTAATCCGATCTTATTTACCCTAATGTCTTCTAATTCCGTTAGAATACTAAAAGTTAAATCATCAGTATCGCTGAAACCCTTGAAGTAACTAAACAACCCCAAAGAAAGCAAAATTCTTCCTGAATTTACACACAAAGCGGCTGCCTTAAATCAATGCCAATTAGCAACAAATTATGCTCTGAAATAAACTTGAATTCAACGTTGATAGTACAACTTAACCAACTTAAATAATAATTTCTGTCCTTTAATTTAAATGTAGCAAAAGAAACGCTATCATCATGGCTTATAATTTTATAAATACCTTCCGCCAAGTCAAATTCTTCACTAGCGATTCGAAATACAGATGGTATATTCATTTTTTTTATGGCTATTTTATTGGTCGATACTGTTTTGGGTATATGGGATGAAATCTCGGGGCGTAGAATTCAGAACCCCATTTTTATAAAAAACCCTATTTGCAGACTACCGGCAGACTGTCCTATTTTGTCTCCAGAGGCCCAAATTGAAGGAACTTTGGAATTATGGTTGTGCCAAACTCAAGTAGTACTTGCATTATTTAACTGGAAGCAAAATTTACTACCAAAGTAGCCAGTCGGTTTTTGCATGCTGCAATAAACAACAACAGCCGGCTTTCGCCGGCTGTTGTTGTTCACAGGTTATTTTTTCTGTATTACTAATTCTATTGATCCTTCGTTTAAAGAATTGTACTCGTCAAAGTGCAAATGATGACCGGAAGGTATATTATCTTGAGCTAAATTTAAAAAATGATTAGCTAAAGAAATAAGACCCTCCTTGTTTCCAATAATAGATATTAATCCATTTTCAAATTTGGTTTCTAAATCGAAACCATCCATCCACTTATAAGTGATTCCTTTTTCAGAATTATATTCTGGAACCTCAATTTTTATTTCCATTTAAAAATTAATCGTTTAAATAAATATGAATGTTTTCCTC
This sequence comes from uncultured Flavihumibacter sp., assembly GCA_902168225.1. Lineage (GTDB taxonomy): Bacteria > Bacteroidota > Bacteroidia > Chitinophagales > Chitinophagaceae > Sediminibacterium. Next base: position 1,171 of record CABHOW010000138.1, read on the forward strand.
TACTTTCATTTTTCCAGGCTTTGAAGGATTAGGAACAAGAGTTTCGAAATTGACGTGTGGTCCACCTCCATGCGCACCCGTTATGTCACTTATTCCCATTCTAAAAACCCTGCTTCCATCTGCAGATACATATCTTCCACTGCCTGCAACTGGCTCTTTATATCCTTTTCCTAAAAATTGCTGGGCAAGTTCCAAAATTTCGCTTGACGAAGCTTTGGCCCCATCTTTTAAACCAAGTTCCGCTATCGTTTTAAACCCTTCTGTAGCAAAAGTACTCTCCGACTTAATCCCTAACCGCATTAAATCATCGGCAAAAGCAAGCCCTTTTAATGCCTGTCCCCCCTGGGCACCGGGAACAAAAAACGTAGCTCCATTTATAAAATTAGATACCCTTTGCTTCTCTCCGAAAACTCCCCTCGCTTCATGAACATTTCCACCAATATTTTCTATATAATCCGCGCCTCGGATATTTGCAGTAAGCTGTTGCGGAAGAGTATATATTCCATTGGCAACATCATAAGTCATCTGGGCTAAGAAATTCTTAGAATCTCTCCACTTCTGGGCAAATGTTCTATCATTAGGATTGTAGGTACTAATTATTGCTTTGGGTTGATTAATTGTAGCTACTTGAAGTTTAGCTTGTCGCTCTAATAATATTTGCTGCGTTTTCATAAACTCTTCTGCTCCATCAAGATCAACTGCAACTATTGGTTTATTACCTGCAAACTGATACGGCGTGTAAAATGGATAATCACTACTAATCGGATCAAGAGATAAAAACCTTCCCAACCTATTATCATATATCCTCATTCCATAGTCCTGCTGATTACCCGTGCCCTTCACCTCATTATCATTTTCCTTACCATTAAACCCATACCTGTAATAACCATTACTCAAAGAACTACTACCGGAACCAGAACCACCACTACCCTGTTCCGCCTCGCTAATATAGGCTAAAAACACATCTCCATTGCCAGATTCAAAACCAGGGTTTAGTTCGATGCTACTTGTTGCTTTATACTCTGGTGGTGCATTGTTTTCCCTGTTATCGAATGCAATATTATCCGGTACAACATTTCCTTCCTGATCACCTTCTCCCGGCTCACTCACCCATCCACTTTCACCCTGATACCCTATCCTCCCCGGCATCAGCATACCAAACGGATAATAATCCTGCGCCGTAGTTACATCTGCATCATAATAATCCGCAAAGCCATCTGTATTTGTATCAACTCCTTTCTTCTTATCCGTAACCGTCGCCAGCACATTTCCTAAATGGTTGCTTAATTCATATTGCTTATATCCGCGATATTGCTTAAATGCCTGCACATATTGCATTGACAACGGACCACCGTCCACATCAACCTGCTGCGAATTAATACCCAGCCTGCTGCTGCCGTATAAATGCCGTTCAATAACCGATAATGGAAAGTCACCTAACTGGCTAATGGTATTTGTTCCCGACGATTGATAAGTGGCCAGTGTATTACCTTGCGCATCCCTCACATACCAGGTATAGCTAATCGTACCATTACTGCGGAACAACGCCTTGCTAATTCTATTACCCTGCGCATCATAACTATACACAATCTTGTTTACAGAATTAGAACCGGCAGGCTTTTTATTGATCTCTAAGATTTTTCCATATACGCTCCATTTGATATTAGTAATGCCCTCGGCACTATCTGTTATCAGATTACCAATTTCATCATATCCATAATTATTAACCGGCTGGTTATCGATATCTGGAATATCGCCAGGATCGGCACCATAACGGCTCGCGGGAGTTAAATCAGTTACCCTGCTTAGTTGGTTTGAATTACCATAATAATTGTAAGTGAGCAGATCCATTACAAAAGCACCTTTGTGTGCATGACGGCGGAGCGTCAGAATATTTCCGTTGCCACTTGCTAAACACGTCCGCTCCGCATCGTTTCATTGGATATGATGACTATACTTTTACTATTTCACTCATTTAATTAAATTAAATTTTCCATCATCATCTTTTTCAAGCTCCGAACCCAAGGTTAAATCTAGAAAGGGAAGTATTGAAACATCATAATTAGCTATAGTGTTGATGTCATAAATCAGAGGTAATGAACTCAAAGCAGTTTGTATTAAGGAAGCAGTTTTATTACTCGCGTTTTTACTGATAGTAAAAAACGTGCAACATAACTCTGTCCCATTTGAAGACGCTTCATATAAAATGGCCCAGAGGGTTGGTATCAGCGATGGGAGAACATTCAAGAAATACTTGAATAAATGCCTAGAGGCTGGTTTATGTATTAAACATGTACATAGATTCAACACCGCCGGTAAGAGAATTAGATACCACTTTATCTCTTACTTTGAGGCATTAGAAAAACTCTTGGGATTTAATGGTAAAGAACTTGAAAAGTTTATCCTCCACAGAAATCTGGGTAAACTGCATAATTATAAACAGCAAATAGAACTGGATATATTCAGCCTTAATATTTCTCAACAAGCTTATAAGGTAAGCTCTAATTTTCCGGACAAAAACTATATCATAAACGAGCTTAAAAACCTCGCCAATTTATCTGTGCCAGAAAAAACAACCAGAGCAAACCGTGTAAGAAAAGGGAAATTGATTAAAAAGCTTAGTACTGCTGATAGAAGAATTGAAGAATCTATTCTTAAAAAGCATCGTGATGCAGTTGTTACGGGGTGCAAGCATACTGCTAGATTAATAGGTGTATCTGCTACCACAGGCCATAAGAGAATAAAAAAATGGATTGAACAGGGTACACTCAAAGTTCATGATGTTGTATTCTTTACGCCTGCTCACTTGCCCACAGGAAGCCCATGCAATTATCGATGCATATAAGGCTTCTGGTGGAAACGGCATATCTGTATACAGCAAAAAAGAAGGCGGTGTGAAACATATCATCGGAAAAAGGGTGTGTGAATTCAATTCTATAACATATCCCAGCGGTTTAGTAGACGATCCTAGGGGAGAGGAGCTAAAAAGAGGCTACCTACTCTCCTAAATTCCTAGCTAATGATATAGTAGTTACACTTTTTCCAAACGCACAAAAACACTCCTATAACAACAACTCGATATGGGCATCTATTATAATATAGTATGCCTATCGATTAACAACACGTATATAACATGAACTGGTTTATTTATACACTCATAACAACCCTATGGTGCATTCATCTGAAAATGCGAGCATCTAAATAACATTCATCAGCCCAATTAACAATATCAATCATGATAAACGAAATATGGAAACCCGCTCCGGGTTATGAGCATGGCTACGAAGTAAGTAACCAAAATACCCATCAGAGGCGTGAATACACAAAAGGGGCTGTTAACCCCTTCTGTATATCAATCTGTTTAAGAACTGATAATTGATAGCATTACCCATTTTATAGACTCGTTTTTAAATAAAATAAATCTGGATTGGGAAACCATCCGGGACATACAATATACCCGTCAGAAATTAATTGGTTAAACGATTCTATGAAACGATTTTTATCGAAAAGTTCTTTACAAACCGAGACATTGGAGTCTGTTAAAAAATTATACAGCTTGTGCATATCAAGCCCATCGCATCTATCTGCCGGACCAAAATCAACATCAATAGTGCCATTTTCAAATTCAAAATAACAACCACCCCCATGAAAAGAATAACTAACTTTTTCTTCTAATAATCCCTCTTTAGGAATAAGCTTCAACTTTTGTGCCGTCAACAAGGTCGCTTCACCTATTTCAAAACTCTCTTTAAGAAGAAGGCACATATATTTGGAACATGATATATACTTATTTATTAATTGAATAATATCTTCGATTTTATTACTCATCACTTTGAAGTTGCTGTTTTTTGAATTATTCTACTGTCTAATTTAATTCTGCCTGTTTCAGAAGCCGCTTGAATTATTGCGGATTCATTTTGATACCCATAAGATTGCCATTGTTCTTTAGTTAATACTTTATATTTAATTTCGGATTGAGTTCTTATAGCAGCCTCTAATCTGTGATGGCCGTTTATAACATAATTTTTCCCATTTATATTCGCAACTTCTATCGGAGCTAAATTTCCTCCTTCTTTGATTATCTTAATATTTGCTCCTACTGTTCTTGCTGATTGATTACCACCTATTGTTTCTGTCCTTGTAAAGTCTGTCGCTTTCCCATAGGTAAATGCATTGTTTTGAGCCGCTGTTGTTGGTCCAAGACTTGGCGTAGGCTTGCCATTACCACCTCC
>CABHOW010000139.1 GCA_902168225.1 uncultured Flavihumibacter sp.
TCTCTATTCGTCGGCAGCGTCAGATGTGTATAAGAGACAGATCTATCACTACTATATATGCAAATCTTAAGCCATTTAATAATTATGGTAGAGATTTGATAGCATTACCGGAAGCTTTGTCTGACAATGGCTTCGCTACCAATAAGTCTGGTCGGTTGTTACCTGAAGCTCAAAATGTTTTAGGAGCGCATTTCACAGATTCTATTTGGTCTAAAGGTTATGTTTCAATCAATCAAATAAATAATACTATTGCTGCGATCAATACTGTATCACTATCTCCTGCCGCCACCAATGCAGAAAAAGATAAATGGTTAGGGCAATTACAATTTTTAAGAGCGCTTTATTATTTTGATTTGGCTCGTGTATATGGCTATATCCCGGGTGCTGTTGTTACAGCTCAAGATCGCGGTTGCGTTCCTCTCACATATAATGGAATTGATAATGTTGCAGCAGCGTTAACATTTAAGCCGGCTCGCTCAACTGCTGATTCAATTTATAATCAAATTATTTCAGATTTAACGGTTGCAAATACTAGATTAAGTTTTCCAGGATTAGGTGTTAATTTAGCAAATAAAGCGGTTGCACAGGGAATGTTAGCAAGGGTTAACTTGTATATCAAGAACTATAGTGAAGCTAAACGATGGGCAGATTCAGTTATAGCGCTAGCAGGTTCAAAATTAACAGGTGTTACAAATCACGTATCTAACTGGCGTTCTGCTACACATGGCGAAACCTTATTCCAAATAGTATATGCTACTACTGGTGAGAATATTGGTGTTAATACATCACTGCAAACATCTTTCACAACTTTAGTATCAACTGGCAATCAATCAGTTACAGGAGGTTTTGGAGATCTAGTTCCGACCATTACTCTTTTAAATGACCTTGGTATCACTTTATCTGGTGGTAATACCACAGCGAATTTTGCATTAAATCATGTTATTGGTAGCCGCTCAACCGATGTAAGGAATTTGTTATTTGAACCCGGTACTGCTGGACGCGGTCCGATAAAAACTGAGTGTACTAAATATTTGGGTAAAAATGGTACTATTAATCTTGATAATGTGCCTGTTTATAGGATTGCTGAAGCATATTTAATTCGTGCAGAGGCACAAGCAACAGCAGGTTCTCCGGTTTTAAATCTAACCAATGCATTAGCTGATCTTAAAACAATTAAGTCTAATAGATATGTTGGTTATACTGGCTCATCCTTAGAAATAGCAGATAATGGATTAACACAACCAACCTTATTAGAAGAAATTATACGTCAACGTAGAATTGAATTCGCATTTGAGGGACATAGATTCTTTGATCTTAAGCGTTTGGGAAGAGATTTGATAAAAACACCTCATTATAATAATGTATTATTCACAGATATTAGAATACTTCCCGCATTGCCTCAAGCCGAAATTGATGGTAATCCTAATCTCAAACAAAACTTTGGATATTAAAACTATTTATATGAAAAGAATTATATTTTCTTCACTGAGTATTTTGATGCTTTTTTTATTCAGTGGATGTATTAAGAATACGCTCACTACATATAAAGATGCCGCTCAAATTGAATGGGATGCCGCTTCTTGGAATGCAAACGCACTGGGTGTTACGTATCCAATATTTACCCGTGTTCCCCTTTTCAATTCGGCTAATCCTGCTTCACAGCCATTAATTACTCGTAATTCCGGTACTATTCAGTTAAGAGTAAATTTAATTGGAGCACAAAGTAGCACTGACGGTACCTTCACTTATACAGTTTCTCAAAGTGAATCAACAGCAGTTGCGGGAACGCATTACAGTGCTTTAAGTGGAACCGGCGTGATTCCTGCTAATAGTAGCTTTGGATATGTAAATGTAACTATTTTGAATCCTGGACCCGGAACAGGTACTGTAGACTTGGTATTACAACTCACTTCCAATAGCACGTATACTGCAGCTGTAAACTATGCTAAAGTTGGTTTGAGAATTTCTCAAAACTAATCTTACTATTTACTTTGTAAAAAGCGCCCATTTTGGGCGCTTTTTTTTATTTTAATACTTCTGCTAACTTTCTTTCGAGAGCCATACCTCTTAATTCGGAAGCAATGATTTTTCCTTGTGGATCAATTAGAACATTAAAAGGAATGGCACTAAATTGGTAATCCTGAGTGATAGGATGGCTATTCCAATCTGATAATATACTAACATGTTTCCAGCTTAAATTATCGGCCTTAATAGCTTTTAACCAAGCTGTTTTATCATCATCCATAGAAACCCCAAGAATAGTGAAATTTTTGTTTTGAAATTGCTTGTAAGCTGCCACTACATTTGGATTTTCTTTTCTGCAAGGACCACACCAGCTTGCCCAAAAATCTACCAATACATATTTCCCCTTTAAGCTACTTAGTGTAAATGTTTTTCCATCGGTATCTTGTAAACTAATTTCCGGTGCTTGCTTGTTAAGCAGTGGATAAGTAGTTGCGGCGGGTTGCTGTGTAGCTTTTGAAGAAGCATTAACTAATTCCTGAATTTTTTTTAGTCCGCTATGATTTTTAAACTTATTGGCCGACTCATTTGCTATTACTTTTAATTCGTCTGCCGTTAAAGTTCGAGAAGCCATGCCCAATGCGTAGTAGCGGGCGGCAGCACTTTCACTGGATTTGATAAAAGTAGTTACCGTATTATTCATGGCTTTGATCTGTTCATCTCGCTTGGTGCGGTAAATATTTAATACGCTATCTGTAGCTTTTCGTTTTTGTAAAGTATCTATCTCTACAAATACCGCATATAAGGCTGAATCTTGTTTACGATATGTTTCAAATAAGGTATGTAATGATTCAGATGCGGGGGAGCCTTTAACGATGTATTTGCGGTATTGATTTACATCCATATTCACTTCAATGGCATCATTATCATTTACCAATAACATATCCGGCCCATCAGCCACTACTAAACGATACAAACCTTCTTCTTTACCAATACCTTTAAGCGTAAACTTGCCATCCTTACCAATACTGGTAGAGTCCAAGATAATAGGTTGCTCTCCGCCGAAGGGTAATTCCTGTAAATAGAGTTTTGGCTGTGCTGCGTTTTTTACGATACCTGATATGGTGAATGCACCATATTTTTTTTGCTGGCAAGAGGTGGCTAATAAGCCAACTGCCACAAACATAACTGCTGAGTGTTTTATCATACTATTTTAATTTTTCTTCTAATAATTGAGTTACCAGTTTTGGATCTGCCTTCCCTTTACTTCTTTTCTTTATATCACCCACAAATAAACCCATTAATCCTTTCTTCCCTTTTTTATATTCAATAACTTTCTCCGGCATGGAAGCTATCGTTTCATCTACCCACTTGCTTAATTCATTCGTATTGCTTACTTGTAAAAGCTCTAGCCGCTCTGCTATACGTAGCGCATCTTCCTTTCCTTTCACTAGTTCGGGAAAAACTTTGGAGGCAGCTATAGAAAAATTAAGCTTACCCGATTCAACAAGCTCAATCAATGCAGCCAAATCTGTAATAGATATATTAGCTTCTTTGATAGGGGTATTTATTTCATTGAGATATTGCTTTACGGGGCCCAATAACCAATTAGCCGCACTTTTATAATTGTTTGTATGTGTTGTAAGTGTAATATAATAATCTGCAATTGATTTATCTTCTGTTAATTGCGATGCATCATAATCATTAAGCCCATATTTCTTTTGGAAAATTTCATATTGCGTTTGAGGTAGTTCGGGGAGAGATGCTTGTAAAGCGTGTATATGAGCCTCACTAATGAGTATAACGGGTAAATCAGGATCGGGGAAATATCTGTAATCATTAGCTTCTTCTTTATCGCGAATAGCAAAAGTGGTATCATTACTAGCATCAAAGCTGCGGGTTTGTTGTATGATTTTCTCACCTGTATCTAATGCTGCAGCCATCCTTTCTACTTCAAACTCAATAGCTTTTTTTACATTGCGAATCGAGTTCAAATTTTTCACTTCAACTTTAGTCCCTAATTTTTTCTCTCCTATAGGTCGCAGAGATATATTCGCATCACATCTTAAGCTGCCTTCCTCCATATTGCCATCACATATACCTAACCACCGTACCAGTTTACGAATTTCAGTTACATACTGATAGGCTTCATCTGCCGAAAATATATCCGGCTCAGTAACAATTTCTATCAATGGCGTACCCGCTCTATTCAAGTCTATACAGCTCCATCCTTCCTGCAAATCATGTATACTCTTTCCCGCATCCTCTTCCAAATGAATTCTATTGAGACGAATATCTCTTTTATAGCTACTTGTTTTAATAGATACAAATCCTCCTTTACAAATAGGAGCTGTATGTTGAGATATTTGATAACCTTTTGGTAAATCGGCGTAGAAATAGTTTTTTCTGGCAAAAAAACTTTGCCGGTCTATTTCGGAATTACATGCTAAACCCATTTTTATGGCATAGTCAACAGCTATTCTATTAGTTCTTGGCAAAGTGCCGGGATATCCTAAAGTAATAGCGCTAATCTGTGTGTTGGGGGCTGCAACAAAACTAGTTGCGTCGCTACAGAATAATTTACTTTTTGTAGCTAATTGGGCATGCACTTCCAAACCAATCACCACTTCATATTTAGCTGCTATTGCTGTATGCATAATTTATAGGATCAGGGCTTTTATTTTTTCAATCACTAGCGCTAAATTACTGGCATCTTGTCCCCCCGCGGTAGCCAAGGTTTTTTGTCCGCCGCCACCCCCCTTTATCAACGGAGCAACTTCTGATTTAATAATGGCTGGTGCTTCTAATCCTTTTTCACTAACAATACTATCACTTAACATTACCGAAACAGTTGCTTTACCTTCAATGTTAGCTGCTAAAGCCACTATGTAATTATTACCAAGGCCTGATTTTAATTCAAAACTCAACTTTTTTATCAGATCTGCATTGCTTAGTTCAACCACTGCGCCAATAAAATATGCTTTCTCTGTACTTGATAAATCAAAGGAAATTTTATGGTCTAGTAAATTTTCTTTGATGCTATTCAATTTCTTAAGTTCTAACTGTTCAATTTTTTTCTCGAGTTGTTGTTTTTCTTCTATGATTTTTTCTACTGCTTTTACAGGATCTTGTGTTTTTAATAATCCTGAAATTTCTTTTAAGCTGGCAAATTGGTCATATAAATAGTTATAAGCCTTACTTCCTGTGATGGCTTCAACTCTTCTTACGCCTGCGGCTACTGCAGATTCTGCAGTTATTTTCATTAAACCAATCATGCCGGTATGCATAACATGTGTACCCCCACAAAGCTCAACAGAATAATGAGAATCGATGATTACCACACGAACGGTATTACCATATTTTTCTCCAAATAATGCCATAGCCCCTAATTGTAAAGCCTCCTCTTTGGGCATTTCTTTAATAATAACCGGAATATTTTCTCGAATTTTATCGTTCACTATTTTTTCTACCAATTTTATTTCTTCATCCGTGACTTTTGCAAAATGAGAAAAATCAAAACGTAAACTTTCATCCGTAACCAATGATCCTTTTTGGGC
>CABHOW010000140.1 GCA_902168225.1 uncultured Flavihumibacter sp.
AAATCAAACTGTGGAAGAATATTATGCTGCTCCTGCGTAATTGACTGATTTAATGAGTATATATTGTTATCAAATCTTTGCGATTGATAACGTATGCCTGGCCGGAAAGTAAAATTTTTATACCTGTATTCAATTCCCCCGGAAACGCTATACTTATTGCTTTCCCTACTAAACCTGCTGCTCAGATCTTTGATAGGGCGACTTGTGTTATTTGCAAACGTGCCTACTTTGTCATCCATTTTTTCGTAATCGTAGCGTGCACCCAGCCTAAAGAAAAAGTTTTTGATCAGAGGTTCGCTGTAATTTCCGGCCACGTTAGCCGTCCACGTTGGTACCCATTCATTACGTAATTGACTGTAAACGGTATCTTTACCAACAGGTTGTTGGTATGAAATGCGAGCATTTGTATAATCATCTCTGTCTCTTTCGCTCCATCCCATGTATTGCGTAATATTCAATCGTCGCCCTTTTTTACTTTTAGATAGTTTGGTGAACATTATATTATGACTATACATGTTGGTTTTCAGATCACCTATATTATTTACAATACCGTTGTTTAAGTTTCCAAGAAAATTATTGACGCCACTTCTTGCATCATTTTTTTCAGATTTGGTTCCGGATATTACATAGTTTAAGCCAATGATGAGGTTTATTGTAGAGTCAGGCTTTAAATTTGCACCGGCACCAAACACATGCGAATTACCGATCTCGGTATAGTGCTGTTTTGAAAAATTATTTATAACAGTATCTTCTTTATAGATATCGGTTCTGTTCTCATTTTGCACATCTGTATGAACACGTCCATAAAAATATTGACCATACATTGATTGTTTATTGCTGGGCGAATGGTTGATGTTAATGCCTACGCCATCACTTTTTGTGACACCACCGTTCCGTGATTCTCCTCCAAAATTGATATCATTGATACTGAAGGAGGAACCGAAATTACTGGTATTGTTGTTATTGTTAGAGTTGCCTCCCATCGTCTCGATTGAACGGCTGATACCCATTGTTTGCCGCATATCAGTTACGCTAAACCCGGGGCGGTTAAGGTTATTGGAATAGCCCATTACACTTACCTGCAGTGTGTCCCTAAAAATATTTGCTATAGCTCCCATTTCATACCGGCCACCCTGCGGTCCGCCGCCGCCACCGGCATAGGCTTTACCGAACATGCTTTTCTTTATCCCCTTTTTTAAAGTAAGATTGATCACCTTGCCTACGTTGTTCGCATTATCATCTCCATTACGCAACATCTCTTCTTTATCATCCGTTACCTGCACTTTATCGATCACCTGCGACGGCAAATTACGGCTAGCCATCTTTGGATCATCACCAAAAAATGTTTTCCCATCAACCAATATCCTGTTAACAGGTTTCCCATTAACCATGATATTTCCATCTTTATCCACCTGTACCCCAGGTAATTTTTTTAAAAGATCTTCTACCAACGCATTGGGTAATGTTTTAAAAGCAGATGCATTAAATTCAACTGTATCCTTTTTAATTACAACCGGTGGCCGTTCTGCATATACAACCACTTCTTGCATTGCTACGGAAGCGGGCGACATGTAAACGGTACCGAGGTCTAAAACGGGCTGATCGCTTCTAAGAGTAAATTCTTTCCTGTATCCAATGTAGCCACTATACGAAACTACAACTCTGCATTTCACATCAAAGGGTAATCCCGGAATTTTGAAATCACCTTCCGGGTTACTTAACCTGTAAGTAATAATGGCTGTATCAGATGCTTTAAAAACAGTTACGGTAGCTAAACCCAGAGGTATTTTTGCTGCACTGTCTATCAATTTTCCCTTAAGTGTTGCTTGCGAAAAGGATGTTGTGCATATGGCTACGCACATAAAAAGCAATAAAACGATTTTCATTTTTTAATTCAGTTGTTTAACGGCTATACTATTTTCTACAATTAGCTCTTTTATTCCGATCGCCATAAGCTGTCAAATCTCACAAGGGAATTTTTTTGAAAACCCAGGTCTGGTAATCTTCAATACTTATTTTCCTACGAAAAGGCTTCGATTTTGTTTGCTCCGGTTTATAAATATAAAAGTGTACTTAAATTTCTATAAACCGTATCTCTTCACACCGCGGTTAACCTGCAAATAACCAATATAGTAATAGAGACAAGGCGATATGATATTTGTTGCATGATAATTCAGATACTTAAAAATGGGCGACCCGAAGTAAATACACGTGAATACCAGGTGAGAAGGTGAGTATTGGATGGTATACGCCATATATTAAAAAAAATGATCCTGTATAGCCTTTTTATGATAACCTTATAAACGGGAAAATAAAATGCCTAGCAATTGCCAGGCATTTTTATTATATAATATATGTTATTTAAGTCGTTGAATTTGAATTAAAGCGTCTAGGAATTGGTTCGAAATTTGTCCAGTCACCCCCGACTTTGAACTTTTAATTTTAAAAATGCTTCTAACTTACCAGACAAATTCTCAACTGGGATGACCTGAATAAACTTAAATCGGTTACCCACAAAGCATTTTAATACTAACGGACTTTGTCGAATACGGTCTTCCAGGAACGCTCGCTACCGACTAAGGTTGATGTTGCATTAGCCTGAACAGAAATAGACTTGCCATCATTGCTCAACTTCCAAACCTCGGTCACCTTAACAAATTTTTGTTTTTGAGCAATCAGCAGGTGTACAATTGAGTTAACAGTCATAGTTTGTCCATCAGCTGACAACGTTACGGTAAACTTCTTTCCTCTTTCCTGGCCATGATTAATTTCGCTTGCTTTTCCATCGAAGGCCAGTTTCTCCTGACTTGTAACAAGCGCTGCGCCAGGAGACGGGTTTGGCACTTCTATAGTTAGAAAATCTTCCTGCTGTGCAATTTTCATCGTTTTAGATAGCATACGATCACCCTCGTCATATATGC
>CABHOW010000141.1 GCA_902168225.1 uncultured Flavihumibacter sp.
ATGTATTGGCGGAAAGAGTTCCTGGTTAGGATGATCAGAAACCAGCAAAACGCTGCTGCTGGTATCGCCCTGGTATACGCGACGAACGATGCCCTGCCAGTTTTTATCTATGATGTAGTAGTGCAGTCCCCAGTTTAATATTTTTGAGTTATTCAGGCGAATAATACCTACCCGGCAACCATTGCCAAAGGTGGGCGTCATGCTTTCGCCGGTTACTTCAATAACGCCATCTACCGGCCCCAGAAAGGGTGCATTTATGCGGTCAACAATAAGCTCAGGTTCGTTATTATGAAAGGAAATAGTGCCTGAGGCGGCTTTACCATCAGTTTGCGGCGTAGGTAACAGGTTGATATTTAAAGGCAGTCTTAATGTGGCGGGCTTTTGGCTTTCCAGCTCCAGTTGCTCCTCGGAAAGTTTATTCTCCATTTCATCGAGGTAGGCTTTTAGCTTGAAATAGTCGTTGATGTCGCTGGGTTTGGTGCCTTTTTCCCATTTATAGAGGGTTTCCTTTGCAATACCGGTAAGGAGTGCAATGGCGGGCATCTTAATTTTCGTTCTTTCGCGAAAGTCTTTTAGTCTTTGAGCCAGGTTATGGTCCATGGTTTATGATTCATGCATTGATCTGCGTCAAAAAAGTGTAAAGCTTTACATTTTTATTTTGTCAGAAATTGACAATTGTAAAGACATTCACTATTTATAATTCTTTCCAAAACAAAGGTATTAATTATAATATATTCCAATATTGGCCGGGCAGTTTTATTGACTAAAATCATGGCTTTGAATATAGACTTGTCGAATATGAGCATAGGGTAACCGTTAGGTAACAAACTTGATTCTTATCAACAATAAAAGCTGAAAGTGAAAATGTGCAATAATATTTTCTGAAACACAGTGCAGTTGAGGACTACAACTACTTTATTGAAAATGAAAAAATTAAGTATACCGGTGAAGCCTATCCAGGAAGCTCAATTGTAGTTTTAGTATTTTATTAAAAAATTGTCCTTTATCCGTTAGGAAAAAAAATTTACATTTGGTTTTAGCAACTCCTCCCCTGCGAATAGATTTGTCCGTTCTCTTTTGATTTAGCAACAATGGTATTTATTTGATATAGTGATCAGATCACATGCATTCAGGGCACAAATGCAACATAAACCTTTATCTTAATTTTATCTTATGAACCAGAAACGTTTGAGGAGATCCTTCCTGGAGGCCATTCATTCCATTAAAGACTACATTGATCAACATCCACTGGAAACGAAAACAATCTCAGCACTTATTCGCAAAACACATTCACAGATCGGTATCAATTTGCTTCACCAGGGTTTCCGGCAGTTGTTCGGGGCCAGAATTAAAGAGTACGAGATCAAAAAAAGGCTGGAAGCCGCTACTACGCTGCTTTTACAGGATGAACTTACCATGCAGGAGATAACTTCAAGATGCGGTTACAGTTCACAGAGCGCTTTTGTACGGGCGTTTAAAGATGTGTATGGTATTACACCCGGACAATGGCGCAGTCGTCATTTACCGCTTCCCTTACAGGAAGCGTGCTAACCTTTATTTACTATCCATTTTATTATCGTTAACAAACTGTTACAGGCAGATTGAATTACATGCAATTTGCCTGTAACAGTTTAACTGAATGCAAACAGAAGAAATGAGCGTGTGAAATTGTATAAAAAAAGTGCAAACAGGAGAAATTCACGGTTGTAACTTACCCTTGTATAATTTAAGCAATAGTTATAATTTTATATTACAGATCGTATTATTAACAATTGAACCTTATCCAAATGATTTATTTAATCACTGCATCATTGGTAGTATCTGTTACTCCATTTATTCTTACACCACTTTACACCCATTACATCAGGAACATCTTCTTGCAGACAGAATAAATAAGCGTGGCATTTTGGATAAAAAAAATGCAAACAGCGAAAATTCGAGAGTGTAAATTCGCAGTATATAGTTGATGAAGCGGTTTGATGATGACGAGAGAGAAACAACGATAAGATCTTTTCCAATCAACAACGGCCTTTCTTGATCTATTATAGAAGGTTTTTAACAGTGGCTTGCTGTGCTGCCTTTTTTGTCTAATTGAGGCACCCTGCAGTAAGCTAAGAATTTCTTAAAGGCTAACAGTGATAAACACACTTAATTTAAAAAAGTGAGAAAATGGTAAAAAAATGTGCAAATGCGATAAAAATGGTGAGCTATCTTGCATACACATTGATAGGACAAACACTCACGAAGCAAAAAGCCGGTTACACACTACGAAGTACAGATAATAAGCGAGAACAACAAACTCCGTAACGCCTGCCCGATACACTGGCAAAAGCCAGACTTAACCAAAGAGACTGTAAGTAATTATTTATTGAGTTATTGTAATAATGGACCAGGATAGCTTTAGGCCTGGTAAGTAAACCTTATTGAGATGAATAATACAACTTTAAGCGGCAAAATGCCGAGAATGAATGGTATTGCGAGATTTTTTGTAATGAACAGACACAGAGTAGTCGAATTGATTTCAGCATTATTTATATTATTGTTTTTATATACCGCGTTAAATAAAACCGTTTACATCAGACCTACTATTAATATACTAAACGCAAATCCTCTCCTGTCGAACTATGCAACAGCAATTACCTGGTCAGTTATTATCCTTGAATATATAGCAACCGCAATTTTATTTTTTCCCAAGACAAGAAAAGCGGGGCTTATTGTTTCTCTGGCATTAATGTCAATATTCACTGCATACATTGGGTACATGATGATTTTTGTACCAAAGCTACCATGTAGTTGTGGAGGAATAATTTCGAAATTAACCTGGTCACAACACCTCATTATTAATTTGATCTTTATACTTCTGGCTCTATTAGGAATAAGGCTGCAAAGAAAACTATCAGATCAACCAGATCATTAAAAATAAGATCGTTACAAAATAATTGTACGTGCAAACCTACTGGCTTAGTTGCAAATAAGTTCAGTAAACGGTTAATGTTGTGCCGTAATATTAACAACATGTACAGTATAGAACTCACAAGGTTCAGGTGGTTGCCGAAAAACCTTATCTAAAAGAGTAGGCATTTAATAACCATTAAAAAGTTTATTTATGAAAAAGTATTTCTTCAGCGCATTCGCTATCGGTATCGCTATCGCATCTGTAGCTTTTACTACTAAAGTAAATCAACAATGGGGTTTCCATGGTACTGCTCAAACACAAATCACTGACTATACAAAATATACTTTGAATAACACTCCAGATGATTGTGTTACTGTAGGAAATGCTCCTTGTGTTATTTCTGTTCCAGATGCAATTGACACTCCAGCTGAACTGCAATCGTACTTCGTTGGAAAGTCTGAAACCGACATCATGGCGCTTTCTTCTCAGAAAAGATCTTTAGAAGATTAATCTAAAGCTTGTAAGAAAGGTCATTTCAATATAGAAATGACCTTTCTATGCATTTACACTGACCCGTAAATAGTTTAATTCATGAAAAAGTATTCTTTTAGTGTTTTATCAATTAGTATTGCTATCTCTTTTGCTTCTTTTACCACCAAAGAGAACCAAGTATGGTATTTTGCAGGTACTACTACAGCACAAATCACAGATTATACAAAATACATTTTAAATGGCAATCACGACGGTTGTTTGAGTGTGGGAAATGCTCCTTGTGACATTTGGGTTCCCGAAACAATTGATACACCTGCAGAATTGCAAACTTTTCTTTCGGATAAATCCATTTCTCAAATTATGGATCTTTCTCCATATAGAAGAGCGTTAGAAGATTAATCGAAATAAAGCATTGGGATTTATGAAAAATTATTCTTTCAGCGTATTAGCAATCGGGCTTGCAATTTCTATAGCAGGCTTCTCAAAAAAAGCAAGCCAGCAATGGCTTTTTATAGGTACTTGTGCATCAGAAATTACCGATTATACCAAATACGCATTAAACCGTTTAGGAGAAGGTTGTATTGCGGTTGGCGATATTCCTTGTATAATTTCTGCTCCTGAAAGCATTGATACCCCTGCCGAATTGCAATTTTTTTTTATCGGTAAATCGGCGGCGGATATTATGGATCTGGCTTCATTCAAACACATGTCTGATTGCACTAAATAAAAAGAGACAAACCTTTTATAAAAAGGACTTGTCTCCCTATATTTTCAACAGCCATTAAATTGTTACACTATCGTGGATTTTGGGGCATCTTCGATGTGGTAATTACATCTTCAGGTATTGGCAAAGCATAACGAGCGTCATTGGGCGCCAATTGGTAAGTTTGCCCACTAATTACCCTCTTTATAGTAATATTTGCGCCTACAGCATTCAGTCTTTTAATATCCATCCATCTAAGATTTCTGAATAATAACTCTTTCCTCCTTTCTGTCAGTACCTTATTTAAAGCATCATTTGCATCTGTAGCGGTTACAGGCACATAGGTAACAGTATTCTTCCATCTCTTTAACATCAAAGTATTAAGATCTTTCAACGCGGAATCTTTATTATTTAGTCTGGCAGAACATTCAGCTCGAATTAAATAGACTTCATCAACAGCCAAGCCACTAAATAAAGTACCACCCAGCACGTCGTCGTAATTACCTTTAAAAACCATACCAATGGTACCCGTTCTGAAAAACACGGCCTTTCTTAAATCATTAGCATCATATGATTTATATAAATTAGTATCAACAGTTCCTCTTGTTAAACCAGACACAGGAATATCTCTTAATGCGGCATTCTCCCAAATTATTTCGACGTTATATCCAAGTGCCGAAAACGGAGTAGTAGCGCTGGCATTTACCGTGTTGTAATCAAGCAACTGATTTTTCAATTGCAGACATGAATCAGCGTATAATCTTGCGTTTTCGTATTGTTGCATATACAAGTATACTCTCGATAACATCCCATATGCCGCAGGTTTAGATGGGCGCATAACATGTATTGATACTTTTGGCAGCAGATTTACAGCTTCTTTCAAATCAGTAATGATTTGTTCAAAATTTCTTTCTACTGAACTTCTTGTAGCTGCTTCATTAAAGTTAGTTGTCAACCTCAGTGGAATTCCAGGATCACCAGATGCCTTAGAGGGATCATAAGCATTAGCCCACAAAACTGCTGCATGAAAATGTTGTTTCGCCCTTACAAAAATTGCCTGTCCTTTTACATCATCAATTTCTGACTTCGATGCCTGACCTTCCACATTTTTAATATTTTCAATTACAGTGTTAGCATAATAAATTGAGTTATATGCTTTCCCCCATTCGTTTCCGTTTCCGGAAGCAAATAAAAAATCCGGCTGCCAATTATACATCCTCTGTCTCTTATACACATCTGACGCT
>CABHOW010000142.1 GCA_902168225.1 uncultured Flavihumibacter sp.
GCGACCACCGAGATCTACACAGAGTAGATCGTCGGCAGCGTCAGATGTGTATAAGAGACAGTATAAATACTTACATAGTATTTTTCTTTTCTTTTTAGCCGGCAATCATTTCCGGCAACAAAAAACTATAGTAAATAGCCCTAAGGTTGAGATTTCAAGTATTTCTACGAAAGCAAAAAACGCGCTTTCATTTTGTAAGTCACACAATATGAATCAGGTCTTTTGTATATTAATAGATATGAGTATACATTCCGGGAAGAAACGTTTTTTTGTTTGGGATTTTAAAAAAGATACCATATCGTATAGTTTCTTAGTAAGTCATGGCTGTTGCAGCAATCCTTGGAGTAAAGATCAATCTAAAGAAGCGGCTAGTTTTAGTAATACAGATGGTAGTCATTGCTCCTCGCTTGGAAAATATAAAATTGGTGAAAGAGCTTATAGTAGCTGGGGCGTGAAAACAAAATATTTTTTATATGGCTTGGAGCCAACAAATAGCAATGCATTAGGCAGAGCTATTGTTTTACATTCTTGGGAATCCATTAGCGATAAGGAAATATACCCTAAAGGAACACCGGAAGGATGGGGTTGCCCGAGCATTTCAAACAATGCTTTTAAAACAATCGATTCGCTACTAAAAACATCGAAGCAATCAATACTGTTGTGGATTTATAAAGATTGACTGCGAAGGCCCTATTTCTTTTCGAATTAAAGCTAATATTCATTAGATTACAGAGTATAAGCATATCAGCCAATTATCATTTACAAATCATGAAAAAACTATTTGCCATACTCGTTTCAGCCTTGTTAATTTTAGTGATTGTTTTGGTTATCAAAACCCTTACTTATCCATTTGCAAAATTATCCGACAATCAACCTGAGCCTGCCAAAGTTGCCATATCAGAAAAAAGTATTTCGCGTTTTGCTAAGGGGGTACAATTTGCAACCATCAGTTATATCGACAGTGCTGAAAATAATTTTTCGGTATACGATTCTTTCCGACTATATGTGAGAAATGCATTCCCGAATGTATTTAAACAACTCCACGATACGCTGATCAATAAACATCAATGGCTCTTACACTGGAAGGGAAAAAATGCTTCCTTGAAGCCTATCCTTTTTATGTCGCACTACGATGTTGTTGCCCCCGGTAGCAGTGATCCAAAAGATTGGAAATACGGCCCCTTCTTGGGAATCCTTGCAGATGGGCGTATACAAGGGAGAGGTACCATTGATATGAAATCGGTTGCATTTGCATTACTCGAATCTGCAGACACATTATTAGCATCCGGTTTTATACCTGAGCGTGATATCTACATTGCCTTAGACCCTGATGAAGAAGTAGGTGGCATAAGAGGTGCTGAGAAACTAGCCATCTACCTAAAAGAAAAAGGATTATTCTTTGAAACGATCTATGATGAAGGAGGAATAGTAGCCACCCCGGGCACAGCAGAAGGGATCAATCAAAATATAGCTTTTGTTGGTATGGGCGAAAAAGGAGTAGTAGGGTATAGAATAAAAGTTAAAGGGTTGGGCGGACATTCATCCATGCCTCCGCTCGAATCTGCTGCAGGGCGGGCAGCAGTAATTATGCAACGTTTAGAAAAAAATCAACTTCCACAACGATTGATAGAACCAACTGAAAATTTTTTGAAAGTTGCCGGTGCGGGTATGGGATTTATGGGTAAGATGGCTATCGCCAATCAATGGTTATTAAAATCATTATTACTGAAACAGATGGAAAAAAATCCACAGGCCAATGCACTCACCCGCACTACAACTGCAATAACGATGCTCAAAGGAAGCGATGGTAATAATGTATTGGCACCCGAAGTAGAAGTGGTTATTAACTTTAGAATACTTCCCGGAGAAACTTCAAAAGATGTGCTGGCGCATATCCAAAACGCTTGTAAAGGATACGAAGTAGAAATTGATGCACCCCGCATTCCTGTTGAGCCGTCGAAAATTTCACCGGCTAATGGAAGAGGTTTTGAGATGATAAAAGAAAGTGTTGAAAAGCTATATCCCGGCACACTGGTTACACCTTATCTTACTATTGGTGCTACAGATTGTAAACATATGGGCGATTTGAGCGATCATATATATCGATTTATGCCCGTTCTTCTAAACCCTGCCGAGCAAAGAAGTATTCACAATTTCAATGAATATATGAGCATAGAAAATTATGCTAGAATGATTGCGCACTATAGCTACCTCATGAAAAATTTTGATACCAAGCATTAGTCATTTTATATTTAATCGAAACCCAAAGTGAGAGTAATTACATGGAATTGCAATATGGCTTTTCGACATAAAGCTGATCATATATTAAAGTATAAGCCGGATATTTTAGTTGTTCCTGAATGCGAGCATCCCGATAAAATTATTTTTTCAGCGAAGAAAAAACCAAGCGGTATCATTTGGTATGGCGAGAACCAACATAAAGGTCTCGCCATATTTTCATTTAACGGATATACTGTATCCCTACTCCCACAACATAACCCTATATATAAAACCATTCTGCCGATTCAATTAAACTACAAAAAGTACAGATTTATACTATTTGGAATTTGGGCAAATAACCCGGTAGATAAAGGGTACCAATATAGTGGCCAAATTTGGAAAGCGCTGAAAGAATATGAGCCACTACTTAATCACCCTCACATATTATTGGCCGGAGATTTTAATAGCAATACCATTTGGGATAGACCTAAGCGAGTGCATAATCATACCGCGCTTGTAGAGAAACTGGCACAGAAAAAAATAGTCAGCACCTATCACCACTATTTTAATCAAATACAAGGTAAGGAGAAGCATCCCACGCTGTATATGTACAGGCATCAAAATAAGCCCTATCATATTGATTATTGCTTTGCGTCTCTCAGTTTAATCAAGAAATTAAATTTTGTGAAAGTGGGGAGATTTAATAAATGGAAAGACAAAAGCGATCATACCCCATTGATAGCAGATTTTGCTTTATAGTAAATGTATTTTTATCTTTAACTATGATCGATATATTGAAACAACCCTGGCCCTGGTATATTGCCGGTCCCTTGATCGGATTAACCGTTCCCACACTACTTATTTTAGGAAACAAATCCTTTGGTATCAGTGCTTCATTAAGACATATTTGTGCAGCATGTTTACCGGGTAAGATCCCTTTCTTTCAATACAACTGGAAAAAAGAAGCCTGGAATTTATTTTTTGTATTGGGTATATTATTAGGAGGAATAGTAGCTATTCTTTTTTTAGCTAACCCTAATCCAGTAATCGTAAATAGTAATCTTAAAGCCGAGCTTGCTACTTACGGTATTACCAATTATAACAGTCTGGTTCCTGTAGATATTTTTAATTGGAGTACACTTTTTACGCTAAAAGGATTTTTACTGATGGTTGTGGGTGGGTTTTTAGTAGGTTTCGGTACAAGATATGCCGGAGGTTGTACCAGTGGTCATGCCATAACCGGGCTTTCCACTTTACAATGGCCTTCTTTAGTGGCTACTGTTTGCTTTATGCTCGGAGGTTTTTTGATGGCTAATTTAATTTTACCTTTTATTTTATCATTATAGTATTATGCCAGAAAGTATAGAAAAAAATACCGATTTTGAAGTTCGCTCTTTAGATACCATTTGTATAAACGAAAGTGAAACTACACAGCCTTGGTATCATTTATTAAAATATACCCTCATAGGTTTACTATTTGGGATCTTATTCGTGAAAGCTGAAATTATCAGCTGGTTTCGCATACAGGAAATGTTTCGTTTACAATCCTTTCATATGTATGGTGTTATAGGCTCTGCCGTTATTACCGGTGCCATTTCTGTATGGCTAATAAAAAAATTCAAGATAAAAACACTACAAGGCGAGTCCATTATTTTTCATCCTAAAGCCTTTAATAAAGGGCAGGTATATGGAGGCTTATTATTTGGTTTAGGCTGGGCTATAACCGGTGCTTGTCCGGGCCCGCTTTACGCTCAAATTGGTATCGGCTCAACCGTAATTATCATTACATTACTAAGTGCCATTGCCGGTACCTGGGTTTATGGAAGCATTAGAGAAAAGCTCCCCCATTAATGCTTTATCAAGAGCTTATAAAATTTCTCTATCTCTGTTTTCTCGGCTGTATTGATGGGCTCTAATTTCTTATATCGCGCATATAAAAAAACTACCCGCTTATGCTGCGGATATTTAGCTAATATCGCTTCCATTTTTTTTCCCAGCTCCTCATCTTGCACAAATACAGGAGTATTAATTGTTGCCGGTGCTTTTTCTTTGGTATGCATTTTTAAAATAGTAGCTTCCAATGTAGCAATCCAATTAGAAGGCATTTCAGGAACTTTGCGCGCTTTATGCAAAAGGCCTTCCAATTGTTTTTTACTCAACGTTCCTCTCTCTTCATATTGATGCATTAAACTCATTACAAATAAAGCATCGCTGTTATAAGCATAACAAGCATTTAATACTTTATCAATAATATCGAGTTTCTTTCCGCTCATATATTGCAACATAAATCAAAAAATCCGACTTTTGAAATATGCAACTACTCCGCGCTAATGCGCTTCACACAGATTTTATAGCTTTAGTAGCCGAGCTGGATAAAGAGTTGGCTATTATTGATGGCGATGATCATGCCTTTTTTTCTACCTATAATAAAACATTTGATATTCACCATACGGTTATTGCCTATATCGATTCTAAGCCGGTTGGTATTGGAGCTATCAAACATTACGATGCTACAACAATGGAAGTAAAACGCATGTTTGTGCTACCCTCTTTCCGTGGGCAAAAAATTGCCAATGCTATTTTAGATGAATTGGAAAAATGGACAGTAGCGCTGGGCTATCAATCTTGTATTTTGGAAACGAGTACGCGGCTACCCAGTGCTGTTAAGCTTTATGAAAGAACGGGTTATACCAGAATTGATAATTACGGACAATATATTAATGTACCGACTAGTATATGCATGTTTAAAACCCTCAAAACATAAAGTTTTTCACATCATTGATTTCTTTTACTGTAATCGTATGGGGCATGCCGGGGTAAATTTGTAAATTAACATGAGCTCCCAATTTTTCCATTAATTTTTTTGAAGCCACACTTCTTTGTTCCGGTACATGCGGATCCTGATCACTGTTCCCTATAAATACTTTTGCATCTTCAAAGTTGCCACCATAGCGGGTTTCATCTATTTCTTTGCCTATCAGTCCGCCCGTAAATGCTATTACTCCTGCATAAGGTGCTGCATATCTTGTAGCTACTTCGAGTGTTAAGCAAGCACCTTGCGAAAAGCCAACAATAAATAGATTATTTACCGGTATAGTAGTAGTGATGGAATCGATTAGTTTTTTTACTGTTGCTACTGCGCTGCTTAACCAAGGCTCATTCATTTTTTCTTCTTCCATAAAGGAATAAGGATACCAGGAATGATTGGTGGCTTGTGGTGCTGCAATATAAAAATTCTCATCACAAAATTCTGCTGCTAAATCAATGATCCCATCAGCCGTTCCGCCCCTACCATGTAATAATATCATGGCTTTATTGGCTTGCTCCAGTGGTTTTCCTTTTTCTATTATTTGATATTGGTGCATCAGTCCATAAATTTATCGGCATGTACGGCAATAGGTAGGAGCCCTTTTTCGATCTCAGCTCTATGCGCTTCTTCCCAAGGTGGTAATTTAATAGCTTCGCCTAAATGCGCTTTATCTTCATCAATAGCAAAACCAATATCACTTGTTGCCACTTCAAACAAAACGCCACCGGGTTCTCTAAAATAAATAGAGTGGAAGTATTGCCGATCCAATACCGGTGTAGGGTTTACGCCTTTTCCTATAATACTTTCTCTGAACGATAATTGTGTTTCGTCGGTAGGTGTTGCAAAAGCCAAATGATGTACAGTACCGGCGCCATTAAGTCCGCGCATGGTTTCGGGGTTACAAAGTACATCTACAAAATCGCCCGGTTTACCACTTGCCGAAAAACGAAAGCGATTGCCTTTTTCAACAATGAGTTGATGATCCATTTGCTGTGTAAGCAATCCTGCTGTTCTTTCATACCCTTCTTCACTTAAGCTCACGCCATAAAACCCTTTCACGGTATGCTCCGGAGGGATTTGTCCGTAACTAAACCCAACACGTTCATCGGTTTTATTAGCCACCAATTCTACGCCTAACCCATCGTGATCTTCAAAATAAATACTTACTTCATGATCGAATCTTTGTTGTGGTTGTTCATAGGCAATGCCAAATTTTGTTAGTCGCTTCATCCAATAATCAAGCGAGTTCTCGGGTATAGAAAAGGAGGTAACGGTGAGTTGTCCCTTACCTTTTCTTCCTCTTATCAAACCCGGGAAGGGAAAAAAAGTCATGATAGTACCGGGGTTCCCTACTTCATCACCGTAATATAAATGATATACATCCGGGGCATCGAAATTGATGGTTTTCTTTACCATTCTTAATCCGAGAATACCGGCATAAAAGTCTACATTCTTTTGAGGGTCGGATGCCATGGCTGTTACATGGTGTAATCCGGTTATGGCTTTATTCATAATGCAAATATCCTTAAAACTATTTTGTAAAAAAAGCTTCGGCGCATGCAACATAGCGCTTATTCTTGCGATTATATACTAAACAGCGCACCACTGCTTGGAGAGAGGAAAGGTCATACCAACCGAAGAATGGGTAGAAAGAGGTAAAAAAGGCGATAGCCAGGCTTTTACCGAATTGTATCATCGTTACGCCAAAGAACTGTACAATAGCATATTTCGTATTGTGCAACATACCGGCGAGGCGGAAGACCTATTGCAGGAGAGCTTTGTAATTGCCTTTCAGCAGATCAATCAGTTTGAGCAGCGAAGCAGTTTTGGAGCCTGGATAAAGCGAATTGCCATTAATAAGGCCATTAGTTCTTTACGGAAGAAAAAAATTCGTTTCGAAGAATTGGCACTCGACCCTTCTTTACAAGATGATGAAGCGATAGATGAAGCAGGGTTTGAGCTAAAAGTAGAAGCAGTAAAAAAAGCGATTAACGCATTACCCGAAGGGTATAGAACGGTAGTAAATCTCTATTTATTTGAGCAACTGCCACAGGAAGAAATAGGGGTATTATTGGGTATATCACATAATACGGTGAGAACACAATACCATCGGGCAAAGGCGAAAATTTGGAAAACACTCAAAGAAGAAGGGCACTATGCATGATCAATTAGAAAATTTTGTAAATGACCACCGCGAAGAATTTGATTCGTTGAATCCGAACCCGAATATACTTAATCGTATTCAGGCTAAAATGGGAGGAACCAAAGAAATCAATGAGCCATCTTCTGCCGTCTACCGTCTACCGTCTATCGTCTACCATTGGGTTGCAGCGGCGGTGGTGATTGGTTTAGTAGGTATAGGTACCTATAGGTTAATCAATAATAAAACTCAAGTGAGTAGTGAACAGTGGGTAGTAAACAGTAAAAAAGATACACCCTTTCAACCCTTCGACAAGCTCAGGGTGGCTACTCAGCGTGACAGCAAGTTACAAGTGCAAGCAAATAATCAACCCGAATCGTATGTCTCGAAACAAGCTACCCGAAATACTCAACCGGAAACTGAACTATCCACTACACACTATCCACTACCTACTAATCGCTATGCACTATCCACCATATCGGCCCGCCTCGCCAACATGGAATCCGCATCTGACCGCTATGCTGCCGTGAGTGAAATAATGGAGATGAAAAAGATAGATCGGGATATTATTGAGGTATTGGTTAAAACCATGAATAATGATCCGAATAGCAATGTTCGCTTAGCCGCTTTAGAGTCTTTAGGAAAATATTATCGAGAGCCCTACGTAAAAAAACAATTAGTAGCCGCTATGAGTAAACAAAAAGACCCGGTGGTACAAATTGCACTCATAGAAATGCTTACCAAATTTAGAAACACGTCTATTGTCAATGAACTTAAGAAAATTGCAGAAGATGGCAATACCACAAAACCCGTAAAAGATCAGGCATACAGTAGTTTACTAAAATATAGTTTATAACCCCCGATGAGCAGCGGTGCACAGCTTGCCCATCCATCCATCAAATAAAAAAATCATGAAAAAAATAATTACCATTGTTGCAGCTCTGTTCTGCATGAGTTTACTAAGTACCGCACAAGAATTTAAAATCAACAAAAGCTCCGGTAAGCTTAGCATTTATCTAAGCGGCGCCACCATCGAAGGTTATAATGGTAACGAAATTATTATCAGCAACACTTCCGGCAGAGATGAGGAAGATGATCGTGCCAAAGGATTACGCGTTATCAGTGGTAATGGCTTGGATGATAATACCGGTTTGGGCGTAAATGTTACCGAAAAAGCAGGTGCCGTAGAAATTCGCCAGATTGGAAGAAAAGATCCCGATAAGCTTGTTATAAAAGTACCAAAAGGAATTACTGTTTTCTTCCAGCACGATAAAGTAATGAATCATTCAAAAGTGAAATTCAAAAACATTGAAAATGAAATTGAGGTATCATGTACTTATAATGATATTGATTTAGATAATGTAACCGGACCGATGACTGTTAAAACTATTTATGGACAAATTGACGCAGAACTAGGTAATACTGTTAAAGGCCCTATATCGATTGTTTCTGTTTATGGTAGAGTAGATGTAACTATGCCTACCACACTAAAAGCCAATATGAGTTTGAGTACTCCTTATGGCGATATTTATGCAGCCTCCGATTTTAAATTCGATATTGAGAAAACAGATGAAATGGTTCGTTATGGCAGTAGTTCTGTGAAAGGTAAACTCAATGGCGGCGGTACTGATATTTCATTGAAATCGAATTGGGGTAAAATTTATCTCCGCAAAAAATAACACATTAAATTTTTTGTATGAAAACAATATTACTGGCATGCTTATGCATGCTAATAGGCTCGCTCCATGCCCAAACTATTGTGAATAGAAGCATATCTACCGCGGCAGCCAAAGAAATAAACTTCAACTTCGATTTCCCAAAAGTTATCAAATTCAGCACATGGGATAAAAATGAAGTAGCCATTACCGCATCCGTAAGTATTAATGGTGGCGATAATAATGATGCATTTGTGTTGGAAGAAAAAAAAGAGAATGATGCTATCACGATCACCGGTAAGATAAAAGACTTTGATAAACTACCCCGCGTGTATACCGTGCGAGAAAAAAATAGTAAGGATAAACTTACTTTCAGAACTAAGGACGCTTGGAACGAGTATATGCAAAAAAACGGCAAAACAAATCTAAACTATTGGGGTAGCAATGTTGATATTGAAATAACGATAGAAATAAAAGTGCCCGCGAATACAACCACCGGAGTTAAAGCCACTTACGGAATAGTAGAACTTAGCAATTTTAATGGCCCCATAACCGTGAATGCAACTTATGGAGGCATAGACGCGTCTATTCAAGAACCACAGGTAGGCTCTGTAAGTGCTACCACGAAATATGGACAGATTTATACTAATATGCAATTGAATGTTACCGATAAATTAGAGAAAGATTTTTATACTTCTATAACTGCTATTACTGGCAGCGGTCCTGCATATAAGTTAAATTCAACGTACGGTAATCTATATCTAAGAAAACAAAAGTAGGTTTAGTGTATATGTCCTAAATGGTCAATCGGTTTTTCAAATGGCTTTAAAAAGGTATCGAGAAGAACGGCTAGTTGTAATCGGTTGATCATTTTTTCTTTTTCAATTTTGCCCCAGTTCCATTGCTTCCATAAATTTTCTATTGCTTGCATAGTTGCTTTATGCTCAATCAACTGAATGGCTTCACCTTGGGTAAGCACCCCTTTTGCATCTAAGTTAGTATAAGCGATATAGGGTTCCATATTATTTTTAAGTGTTCCTTTATCAACCAAAGAATCTGGATAAAACCAGGTTTGATTGGCCCAGCCTTTAGAAATGCCTTTCCCTTTTAAAATACCGGTTGCTCCTATTCTTTGAATAGCCATAAATGCATTATGAGAAGGCTTAATATCTATATAAGGCATTATATAGGCATTATTATTTAATAAGGATTGCTGTACGGCTCTAATATTGATATCTTTTGCACTTTTATTTTCTTTAACCGCTAAAGCAGCTAATGTTCCGGCTGCTTGCCCAATCAGCATTACCGGCGGCTGCAAGCGGGTAGTACCATTTACAGCATTGGATACACTAATACATTTTTCAGCAGCTATTAATCCGTTAAGTTCCTTCGGGATAAGTGCTCCAAGTGGAATATTGTATGAGGGTACAGGGTAAAAACTTAAATGTTGGGGTGCGTCCGGGTTTTTTCTATGATGCTGATCTACCGGATAATCCCCCACCGCAATACCTGTTCTATATAAAGGTTCTTTATCAAATGGTTTTGCTAATTCGGTAAGTGTATAGCGAACCAACCCTCTAACCCTTCTCGATTCTCGATGATATGGAATAAATGGCAATCGATCGGCGGTAGGATATTCATCATCTGCCAAGCCTAAATTTTTAAAGCCAAGTTCGTGCTGAATAAAATAGATAAATCGCAACGTTTGTTGCTTTGCTTTTACAAGCTGAATCTCTCGTTCGGTGGGGTTTAATGCGATAATATTCAAATAAATGTCATTTCCATAACCCGGCCAATTGATCATGTATTTCTTATTCGGGAGCCTCCCATAGTCGAGCATTTTTTTTGCATCTACCTGAGGCTTTATTCTGCTTACATCATAATAGTAGTTGGTGCAAGCGCCATCAAATTCCCTCGGATCATATCCTATTGGTTTGGCTATTGTACAATCTCTTCCTAGTCCATAATCTTTCAATGTTGCAGTATAGGTTATATCCTGTATGAAATTATTTGGTTTAAGAATATTTAAATTCTCTCCTGTTTCAGCGCTGGCTTCCATTCCTATATCATAGGTGGCTCCTGCAGAAGCTATTGCATCTCCCAGTTCAGTAGCATCAATAACTTGTTTTGCATAAATCAATAATTTTTTACCTGTTTCTTTATCTATAAACTCAGCACCGATTATCGTTAACTTATTTTTCAGCACTCGCAAAAATTCGTAATGGTATTTTATCCTAAGAAATTTCTCTCGTGCTGCCATTTTTTTAAAAATACTATCTCCCACATGCGGCTCGAATAATGTATTGCTGACCCAACCGGTATTTACTTTTTCGGCACCTCCATAAGTTTTATAAATATGATTTCTAAACTCAGCCCAAATACCTGATGGCATTTCATGATTACCATCAAAAGCCGATACACCTGCCGATGTTACCATTCCGCCTAACCAAGTAGTAGATTCAACAATGATGGTACGTGCACCAAGTCGCGCACTTTGCAATCCTGCAGTAATTCCGGAAGCACCACCGCCAATTACCAACACTTCTGTTGTAATTTTTTGTTGGGCTGATACTAAAAGTGTAGGGAGGGAAAAAATACAGCAATAAAAAAGCAGTTTAATTTTCATCCTGAAAGTTACTATCTATAATTCTTTTTAAATACCTTACTTAAAAATAGTAGGTATGCGAATAGTCTTCAATCTGAAATCTTCAATCTGTTTTCTTAGCTTACTCCTTATTGCTTACACCTTTCCCCTTTCTTCCTTCGCACAATCCTATCCCTCCGATTACTTCAAAGCATTGCAATGGCGTAATATTGGTCCGCACCGCGGTGGGCGTACCGTTGGTGCCTGTGGTGTACCATCACAACCCAATGTATTTTATATTGGTGTAAACAATGGTGGTGTTTGGAAAAGTACCGATTATGGCCGTACCTGGAATCCTATTTTCGATGCCATGCCTACAGGCTCTGTGGGAGATGTTGCCGTTAGCGAATCAAACCCTAATGTAGTTTGGGCCGCTTGCGGAGAAGGCATTCAACGACCCGATCTATCTATCGGAGATGGGGTGTATAAATCTACCGATGCCGGCAAAACCTGGACCAATATGGGTTTGCACGATGGCCAACAAATTGGCGGCATTATCATCGACCCGAATAATGAAAACAGAATTTTTGTGGCGGTATTGGGTCACCCCTACGGCCCCAATAAAGAACGCGGTGTATATCGTAGCATTGATGGCGGAAAAACATGGGAGCAGGTTTTATATAAAGATGAAAATACAGGCGCCGTGCAAGTTTCCTTCGACCCCAATAATCCAAATATTATTTATGCCGATATGTGGGCAGGCCGACAAGGACCTTGGGAGAATGGACAATGGAACGGACCGGAAAGCGGTTTGTTCAAATCTACTGATGGCGGAAACACTTGGAAAAAACTGACTAAAGGTTTACCAACTACACAACAAGGTTTGGGTAGAATTGGTTTCGCCATTGCACCAACCAATAGCAATCGTTTATATGCAACAGTAGATGCAGGACGATATGGCGGTGTTTATAGAAGCGATGATGCAGGCGAAAGCTGGTACTTATTAAGCAACGATGGTAGATATTGGGGAAGAGGTAGCGATTTTGCAGAAATAAAAGTAGACCCCACCAATGCAGATATTGTATATAGTGCCAATGTGGTCACCTGGAAATCTACAGATGGCGGAAAGAACTGGAATGCATTTAGAGGGGCGCCCGGTGGCGATGATTATCATCGTATTTGGATCAATCCAAAAAATCCAAAGATCATATTGATCGCTGTTGATCAAGGTGGTATCGTAACCGTAAATGGTGGAGAAACATTTTCATCCTGGTATAATCAATCTACTGCACAGTTTTATCATGTTAGCACCGATAATGCCTTTCCATATAATGTATACGGCGGACAACAAGAGAGTGGATCAGTGGGTATTGCATCGCGAGGTAACGACGGACAAATAACATTTCGCGAGTGGCATCCGGTTGGTGTTGAAGAATATGGTTATGTTGCTGCCGACCCGCTCGATCCGAATATTATTTATGGAGGAAAAATTACGCGTTATGATAAACGAACCGGACAAACTCAAAATATCGCTCCCGAAGTAGTACGTAGTGGCAAGTATCGCTTCTTACGTACCGCACCGGTAGTGTTTTCGCCAATAGATCCTACTACATTATATTTTGCAGGCAATGTTATTTTCAAAACAAAAACCGGCGGACAAAAATGGGAAGTTATAAGTCCCGATTTATCCCGCGAAGTATGGGATATACCTGCCAGTGTTGGTATTTATACAACAGAAGAATTAAAGAAAATGCCACGTCGCGGCGTGGTGTATACCGTAGCACCTTCGTATAAAGATATCAATACCATTTGGGCAGGTACCGATGATGGGCTCATACATGTTACCAAAGATGGGGGTAAAAAATGGACGAATACAACACCTGCTGCTATTACATCATGGAGTAAAATTTCATTGATCGAAGCTTCACATTTTGATGTGAACACCGCATTTGCAGCTGTTAATAGAATTCGTTGTGATGATATGCAGCCGTATATCTACAAAACAAATGACGGGGGTAAAACATGGAAATTAATTGTAAACGGATTACCAACAAACGGTCCTATAAATGCGGTACGTGAAGACCCTGTAAGAAAAGGATTAATTTTTGCCGGCTCAGAAAATGCAGTATATGTTTCGTTTGATGAAGGTGAACATTGGCAATCGCTTCGCTTGAATATGCCCGCTACTTCTATTCGCGATTTAGTAATTAAAGATGATGATCTGGTATTGGGAACACATGGAAGAGGATTTTGGATATTGGATGATATCACGCCGTTAAGACAACTCACTACAACTTCTTTACAAACACAATTATTTCAACCTCAAACAGCTATACGGGTGCGTTGGAATATGAATACCGATACGCCTTTGCCGCAAGAAGAGCCTGCAGGCAGTAATCCACCCGATGGTGCCATCATTAATTATTTTTTAGCCGATGATGCGAAGGGAGGCGTAAAATTAGAGATCAAAGATGCGCAAGGAAATAGCATCAGAACCTATAGTAGTAATGATACTTTATATACGATACCAAAATCGAACACGCCCGATTATTGGATACGCGAGCAACAAATTTTATCGGGTAAAGCAGGTGCACATCGCTTTTTGTGGGATATGCATCATACCCCATTGAATGAACCGGCAGCTTACCCTATAGCTGCCATTTACAAAAACACAGCACCCGATTTTACATCGCCTTGGGTAATGCCCGGAGTATATACGGCTACGCTAACAGTAAATGGCAAAACATTTAGTAAACAGTTTAGGGTGAAGATGGACCCGCGCGTTAAAACACCACTAGCTGCTTTACAACAGCAATATAATTTATCACTTACCTGTTACCAATCGAAAATAAAAATAGAAGCATTATTAAAAACCACAACCGATGCAACTAAGTTGGCCGCTTTACGAAAATTGCAATTTGGCTTTTCATCTGTGTTGAATATTTTACAAGACGCAGATGTAGCACCTACTTCGCAAGCTGCTGAAGCAGTGAATGCATTATTAATTGAATTGAAAAAATACTAAATTATGTCACCCTGAGCTTGTCGAAGGGTGTGGTAAAAAAGAAATATGAAAAAAACCTTATTCCTTATTGCTTTCACCCTATTCCTTGTTGCTACTCATGCGCAAACCCTAAACAAGGAAGAAGAAAAAATACTTACAAAGATCGAGCAAAGTTTGCCCGCCATGACGGAGCTCTTGAAAAACTCCGTAAACATCAATAGTGGTACTTTCAATGTAAAAGGAGTAAGAGCCGTAGGTGAAATGTATGCAGCCGAATTAAAAAAATTAGGTTTTACAATTGAATGGATTGTTCTACCCGATTCCCTCAAAAGAGCGCCACACTTGGTAGCAACGCGTAAGGGTAAGAAAGGAAAGAAATTATTTTTGATAGGGCATTTAGATACCGTATTTGAACCCGATATGCCCCCTAATCCCTATCAACAATTAACCGATAGCACAGCCACCGGTCAGGGTGTGAATGATATGAAAGGAGGCGATGTAATTATCATTGGCTCGCTAAAAGCATTGAAGGAATTGAATCTGCTTGATGATGCAACCATTACCGTTTACATGACCAGTGATGAAGAAAATGCCGGGGAACCCCGCAATATTTCGAGAGGCGATTTTATTGAGCGGGCAAAACAACATGATATTGCTTTAGCTTATGAAGGCGGAAACCTAAGCACAGTAGCAACCGCAAGAAGAGGTGCCAGCGGCTGGCAACTGGAAGTAACAGGAAAACAAGCCCATTCGTCGGGCGTTTTTGTTGGTAATAATTTTGGCAGCATATATGAGGCTTCGAGAATTGTGAACGCTTTTCGAGAAACTTTTGTAAAAGAAGAGTTTTTAAGCGTCAATCCCGGTTTGTTTATTGGCGGCTCGGAAGTAAATGCAAATTGGGGAAAACAATTAGGTAATGCTTCCGGCAAAACGAATATTATTTCACCACGTACGATCGTAATTGGCGATTTACGTTTTCTTACTGAAGAACAAAAAAATAAAGCAAGAGAAAAAATGAAAGATATTGTTAGCAAATCCTTAGCCGGCACAAGCGCGCGTATCAAGTTTATGGATGGCATACCATCTATGGCGCCAACTGCAGGTAATGAGGCATTGGCAAAGCAAGTAAGCAATATCAGTGAGTTGATGGGGGTGGGAAAAGTAGTGCCTGGAAATGCGGGTAGCAGAGGTGCCGGCGATATTTCCTATATAGCTGCTTATCTGGATTGTTTGGACGGATTAGGTGCTTCCGGAAAAGGTGCACACGCCCCTGGGGAAATTATTAATTTAAAAGAGTTTCCGATTTTGATGAAACGAAGTGCATTGTTGATTTATCGATTACTGCAATAAAAATCTTCAATCTGGTTCGCCTCGGCGAATTCAATCTAAAAACTATATGAAAAAAACCCTACTCCTTACCGCTTTCAGCTTCATCTTGTTTCTGCTTCACGCCCAAGTTCTACCATTACGCGAGCAGGCAAAACTGATTGATGAAATAACCACCGAGAGATTGAATACTGTTCTACCTACACTTATGGAACAACATGGAATAGATATGTGGGTATTAATAACCAGAGAGTACAATGAAGACCCGATTGTAAAAACCATGTTGCCCGCTACTTGGTTAAGCGCCAGAAGAAGAACCATCTTGGTTTTTATCGATCAACCCGAGAAAAAACTATTTAAAAAATTAGCGGTTGCCCGCTATAGTGTAGGTACGGAAATTACAGCTGCCTGGGATATGCAAAAATTTCCCGATCAGTGGGATGCTTTGATAGATATTGTACAAACCTATCAACCTAAAAAAATAGCTATCAATACCTCTGAAAACTTTGGCCATGCCGATGGATTAGATCATACCGAATACAAATTATTTACCGATAAACTACCCGTTGCTTTTAAAAATAAAATAGTATCGAGTGAGCCTTTAGCTGTGGGTTGGCTTGAAACGCGTATTGAGCGGGAGTTACAGCTATGGCCGCAATTAATTAAACTATCAAAAGATATTATTGCCGAAGGATTCAGTAATAAAGTTATTACACCGGGTATTACTACTGCTGAAGATTTAGTATGGTGGTACCGACAAAAAATTCAAAACCTGGGCTTGCATACCTGGTTTCATCCTTCGGTAGAAATACAAAGAAATGATTCGGTGGTTTTTGATCATTTGAAAGCCTTTAGCAGTAAAGGTTGGGATAATAGCAACACGATTCGTCCGGGCGATTTATTACATGTAGATTTTGGTATCAGTTATTTACGTTTGAATACCGACATACAAGAGCATGCCTATGTATTAATGCCCGGAGAAAAACAAGCCCCTGCTTTTTTACAAAAAGCTATGGAGCAAGGAAATAGATTACAAGATATTTTAACAGCGCAATTTAAAGCAGGTAAAACCGGTAATCAAATATTGGCAGACGCATTAGCACAGGCTAAAAAAGAAAATATTGCTGCCACTATTTATACCCATCCTATAGGGTATCATGGTCATGCTGCAGGGCCTACTATTGGTTTATGGGACCAGCAAGGAGGTGTGCCCGGCAGTGGCGATTTTCCGCTACACTATAAAACCGCTTATTCCATAGAACTCAATGCTGCCGTACCTGTTAAAGAATGGAAAAAAACCATACGCATTATGCTGGAGCAGGATGGATATTTTGATGAAACCGGTTTTCGTTATATAGCAGGTAGACAAACACAATTGCATTTGGTTGATTTTGAATAGTAAGGTAACTTTATGAATCAATCCTATGTAAATTGAAAAAATTAATACCATTTTTCTTTATATGCATCCTATTGGGATGTAAAAAAAACCAAATTGTTTTAGCGCCTCCGCTAGCCCCAAGTAATGTTTCCGCATCACTTAATAATATAAATACGATTACAGTAACCTGGACTGATAATGCAGATAACGAAACGGCATACGTTGTAAATAGGGTTGTTAATTATACTAGTAGAGTACCATTTGTTTTACCTGCAAACAGTACTCAATTTATTGATACAGTAGACTCTCCACAACTACCCTATTCGTATGAAGTTGCTGCAAAAAATAGTGCTGGTTTTAGCGCTTTTGTTAGCACAAGCAATAGCATCACTCCAATAAATTTGCCACCTATTATAACCGCTTTTGATTTAGCTTCAATTGTATATCCAGATAGTATTATTGTAAGTTCTTCATTGTCTTATACTAGAGATACCGCTGCTATATGTGGTTATTATTGGATGAATCAAAATTCTCCAAATATTGGTTTACTTAGTGAAACAATAAATGATGGTATTACGGCCAAACCCTATAAAAATAGTCAACGTTTTACTGTTTCCATTCCAACTAAACCTGGTACAACTTATAAAATAGTTGCTTATGCTAAAAACAGAGGCTTAATTACAACAGAAACGAAAACACTTACTACTCCAAATAGATCTGCGCCAATTATTTCTGCTAATCCAAGTTTTGCTAATTATGGAACAGATGCAACAATTCTTCTAGATTCTATTAGCAGCGACGGGTTTAGCAACATTACTGAAAGAGGTATTGTTTGGTCATTAAGTCCTAATCCTATGTTACCCGTAAATTCAATCTCAACAAATACGTTTAAATCAGCCACCTCCATAAAACTCCCATCTTTTCCTTTATCAACTACTGTTTATATTCGAGAATATGCAACAAATAGCATAGGGACCAGCTATGGTCCACAAGCTATTTTAAGAACCCCTGTACCACTTAGCACCGCAAATATTGGAGATGTATATGATGGCGGTGTTATATTTTATTTATTAAAACCTGGAGACCCTGGGTATGACCCTACGACCAAACATGGATTTATAGTTGCCATTCCTATCTCAAAACTTCCCCGGTACGGCTCTGTATCTTCTTGGGGACTAACAACCCCTGTAATTGGTACCGATACTTCCTTATTCACAGGTGAAAATAATACCTTATTAATTGCATCAGTTCCAAATTCATCAGCTTTTTTGGCGGTTACTTTTATTAAGAATACTAATTATTGGCCAAGTGGAAACTGGTTTTTACCGAGCAAAGCTGAATTATCGTTAATGGTAAGCAACCTTACAACTATCAACTCATTTTATTTTGATTTACTTGCTAATAGCTTTAATTGTAGCGCATCTTATAGCTCCTCTGAAGTTATTGGCAATAGAGATTTTGTGTGGTTTTTAACTTTTGGCAGAACAGATCCAAATGCCGGGTGGTATCAGATTTCAAAACAAAAGAGTTTTCTGAGTACATTTTCTATCCCCATAAAAAGATTTTAAGCTTCGTAGCTATTTATACGATACCACCGGCGTTAGCTTCATATTCCTATATTCAATAGGACCATGATCGCCCTGCAAATAGATAGGACCTGGGTTTCCTTCTTTACTATCTATAGCGCCACCGGTAATACCCGGAATAATCTGATCGTTAATAATCGTTTTACCATTCGCAACCACTGTTACCCTTCTTCCTATCAAGGTAATATCATAACTCTGCCATTCGCCGGGAGATTTTGCTACCATTTCATTAGGTGTGAGAAAACCATAAATACCACCGAAATAGGTGGAAGAGGGCTCAAGTCCTTTATTATCTTCTACCTGTACTTCATATCTGCCCCGCAAATACACGCCACTATTGCTTCCCGCAGGATACCTGAATTCTACATGTAGCTTAAAGTCTTCGAATTGTTCTTCTGTAATTAAGTTTACCCCCGATTTTGGACTAGTGAGCACCCCATTAATTACCTGCCATTGATTGGTTGCAGCTGAAGACGCTTTCCAGCCGGCTAAGGTATTTCCCTGAATAAGGTTTATTGTTTTACCCCAAACAGGAGTGCCTTCTCTTTTTAAAAGTGGTGCTCGTTCTCCGGTAAAAGTATAGGTATTCCCGTTACTTGCTTTGATAACACCGCTTAATTTATCGTTCTCTAGGGTTCCCTCAAACTCCATGTATTTGTCTACCCTATCCCATTGTGGTGGGATTGTGAAGCTAATTTTACCGTCTTTATAAATGATATGCGAAACAGGTCGGGCACTTCCTCCATCGGCTACAAAATAACCAACTAGTGTTTTGATTCCGGAGAGCTTTACCTCTAACCAAGATGGGCGTTCTCTATCCCCCATTTTTACGGTTAAATCCCACCGGCCAATAGCCGCCTTTTGGTCGTTGTTCTGCGCAAAAGTTTTACCGCTAGTTATTGTTGCCAATAATAATAAGGCAATCCCTATTTTTTTCATACAATCGTTTTGGGGAAGGTACGAAACTTTACTAATCAATGTAGTACAATTGTCCCTTCCATATCTTCTAAGGCTAACCCTTTTGTTTCGGGCATCATTTTCCAAACATAGAGTAGCTGTAAAACCATCATTACTGCAAAAAATCCGAAGATATAAGTGCCGGATACGGTGCCTGCAAAGTAGGGAAATACCTGTGCTACCAAAGCTGCGAACACCCAATGGGTAAGGCACCCGAAACTGGTACCGGCGGCACGCACAGCATTCGGGAAAAGTTCTGATAGAAATACCCATATAACAGCTCCCTGCCCCACAGCATGCGCCGCTATAAACATGAATACATAATATACGATAGCACTATGATCATTTCCATTGAAAGAAACAGCGATCATGGAAAGAGAAATGATATACCCTATGGAACCGATAAACATTAATGTTCTTCGTCCAAAACGATCGATTAAATACCATCCCGTAATTGTAAATAATAAGTTCACCACCCCTATGCCAACGGTTGATAATAAAGCACCGCTTCTTCCTATACCCGCCATTTCAAATACTTTGGGTGCGAAATAAATGATGGCATTAATCCCGGAAAGTTGATTGAAGGTAGCTATAAGAAACGCCAATAATAATGGCTTGTAGAATTTTGGGTTGAATAAAGATTCTTTTACCGCGCCAACTGAATTTTTAATATCAGCTATCATGTCGTCTGTGGCTTCCCCTGTTATACTCATTACTTTTTTTGCAGCCTCTTCATCTTTTTTATACAATACCAGCCAACGGGGCGTTTCCGGAACAAGTAACATACAAGCAGAGAATAATGCCGAGGGAATAGCTACTACACCCAACATCCAACGCCAATCATTCGCTCCGCCAACGCCGGCTAATAAATAATTAGAGCCATACGCTACTAATATGCCTGTTACTACATTTAGTTGAAAAGAGATCACCATGCGTCCGCGATATTTTGCAGGTGCGATCTCAGAAATATACACCGGTGCTACTACAGATGATGCCCCAATAGAAAGTCCGCTAATAAATCGGAAGATCATAAAAGTGTACACATCTTGTGCTAAAGCCGCACCAACAGATGTTAGCAGAAATAAAATACCGATCCATATCAGCGTTTTCTTTCTACCTATTTTGTTTGCCGGAATAGTTCCCAATGCGGCGCCAAAAGCAGTACCATATAATGCCATGGCAATGGCCGTACCATGCATCCAATCAGTTAAGTTCCATAATTTTTGAATAGCAGATTCGGCTCCCGAAATTACCGCTACATCTAACCCGAATAATAATCCGCCCAAACCAACGGTTATCGACCAGAGAATGAGTTTTGAATTCATAGCAAGCAGTTATGGTAACAAGATACGAATTTTGAACCTTCAATCAGATTGTAGATTGAAGACTGAAGATTATAAGAGTGCATAGTGAGTAGTGGGTAGTGCGTAGTGCATAGTATACTTAGTTACCTAGTTACTTATTCCCCTAAAACATACAAACCCATCTTAATGGCATAAATAGCCATTCCTACCGATGTTTTAACCTCCATGCGTTTAAATAACCGGGCCTTATTATTTTCTACCGTTCTTCTACTCATAAAAAGTTGCGTTGCAATTTCTTCATTCGTTTTTTCTTCGCAAATTAACCGAATGATCTGCCTTTCTCTTTCGCTAAATGTTTTTTTCTTTTCATGCTTATGCGGATTAAACTGACTTCTAGCCAGTAGTTTAATCATCTTCGTATTGGTAGTGGTACAATAATAAGGATACCCTCTACTTACCTGATCTAAAGCGGTAAACAGTTCTGCTTTAGGCATATTTTTAGTGATATAGCCTATTGCCCCGGCTTCTAATGCCTCAATAATAGACATATCGTTTTCATAATTCGTGAGCACAATACATTTAACAGAGAGGTTGGCTTTTGTGATGAGATGAATGGCACTTGAGCCATCTAGCAAAGGCATGCGTAAATCTGTTAACACAATATGTGGTTGCAGGTCTGCTGCTTTATCAACCAGTTCTTGTCCATTATACGCTTCTCCCACAATCGTATAAATAGCATTGTCTTTAAAGAAGCCTTTTAAACCATCAATGTATAATTCATGATCATCTGCTATTAAAACACGAATCTTATTTTTCATGGTTCCCCTATTGTAAAGCTTCTATAGGTATTTGAATCTTGTATACGGTGCCCTTCTGTTGTGTGCTTTCCAGGTTAACTTTGGCATGTAGTATTTTTGCCCTCACATAAATATGCGATATACCCGTGCCTTTTTTAGGCGCTATTTGCTTGTTAAATCCGCTACCATTATCGGCAACTTGTACCTGTAATTGTTTACTATCATTAGAAATGATACAATGAATTTTGGTACAATTGGCATGTGTAATGGCATTGGCAAAAGCTTCTTTTATAATACGATAAATATGTGTGGCTTTAACGGGATTAAACTGTTTGTCGCTGATGCTTGTATTACATACAAAAGCAATGGGAATATGCTCTCCCATTTCCGATGCCAACTCCCTGATGGTAACATAAAGCCCTTGTGTATCCAATATAATAGGCACCAGATCGTATGCTATTTCTTTTATCCTGGCGCGCATGGTGATTATCTGATTCGTTATTTTTTCTTGGATGACCCTATCATCACAGGGTTGCTGTTGTATTAAAATACCTACAGAAGCAAGTCCGGCGCCTATTTCATCGTGTAGGTCAATATGTATGCGTTTTCTTTCTGCATCTATCAGTTCAATTTCTCTGGTTAATTGCAGTGCATATTCTTGTAAGCGTAGGCGGTATTGAAAAAATATGCCCAACAAAAACATGGCCATAATCAATGATAAAAAAACAAGCCCTGCAACTAATACGGTATAGTGCTTAACGATTTCCGAATACATAGGATTACTAAACTTAAAAAAATATTAACAATGATATTGAGTGCACATAAAATCATACTGAGATGAATAAAGTACATACTACCGGATACTGCAGAAAATGTATGTAATACAAGTATAAAACCCTTAAACGTAAAATATATTAGTAAGGAGAAACAGAGTAGCAAATCAACTAATCTAAATTGATCTGCTACACTGTTTAACGTTAATTCTGAAAGTTTATAAACGCAATACCAGATAATAGCCACACAAGCAAATAACTTAAATACGGCATTGGCTTGGATAATGGTATGAAATATCATATTATCTAGTACCCAAAGCGTGGTACCCAGCAAAAAACTGATAATAAATAATAATCGGTTTTGCTTTTTTAAGTTATAAAATAACCAAGTAAATAATACAAATTCTATACCTACATATATATTGGAAGCAAGCATATTGGTACGCATCACCATTATCATGAGTAGGCTAATGACTTCGTTTATAAACCCAATTAAGAGTAGAATAAATAAAGGCAGGTATTTGCCTTTCATTTGTTTATAACTACACAGGGCTATTAGTGTTGGTATACCAATAGAGAATGCCGATATAGTTGCAAACAAAAAGAAGTTCATAGCTACTCATTTAGCGGAGAAGGCGGAGGACAAACCGGCGGACATTGGAATGCATCTTCAAGTATGATTCCATCGTCGTCGGTTTCCCGGGCATTATTTGTTGGGGGGAGAATATCGTGCCCGTTTTTATCTGCAGCAACTAAAATACTGCATATACGATTATCTGCCTTTCTTCCCAAATATATGCGAAAGGATTGAGTTTCGGGCTGTGCCAGTAAAGCCCTTACGGAATCTGCTGAAAAAGTTTCCGATAAAGGCATATCGGGCCCGGGGTTTTCTCTAAAACGTTTGGTGTACTCGATAGCTGTTTGCAGCGAAATTTGATGTTGTTTCATATATTAAGTTTTGAAACAACAAACTACTTACGGAAAACACTTTTTACCAAGGTGTGATTTACTCTATTATTTGCGGTATATACCCTATATATGGTAATTGCTTGCTCTCTTTTTGGGTAAACTATAGTTTTAAGAAGCCAATAAAATAATATGCTAAAAACCATCAGCTATACTACCGCTTGTGCTTTGCTAATTTTATTATTTACGTACACCGCTTTTAGTAAAGGCTTGCACATGGATACTACGCTATATGAAATGCGTAACCAGCCATTTCCGCGAATCATGGATGATGCGTTGGCTTATGGCTTACCCATTATTGAGTTAGTAACAGTATTGCTGATGATGTTTAATAAAACCAGGCTGGTTGGCTTGTATATAGCCGGTTCTTTAATGGGATTATTTACCCTATACGTAATA
Source organism: uncultured Flavihumibacter sp. (assembly GCA_902168225.1). GTDB lineage: Bacteria > Bacteroidota > Bacteroidia > Chitinophagales > Chitinophagaceae > Sediminibacterium. The sequence continues at coordinate 23,899 of CABHOW010000142.1, forward strand.
GCCATTTTGTTGGGGCTCTTTAAAAGGGTGCCTTGCTCCTGTGGGGGTATTATTGGTTCATTGGGGTGGGTAGCACATTTATGGCTCAACTTATTTTTTTTGACGCTCAGTATAATAGCCATTCGATACCATAAACATATTCATGCATGATCAGGCGAAGCCGAAAACCTGTATAAAAGAGTAGGCATAAACAATTATTAAATTTTGAACCATGAAAAAGATTTCAGTTTTCTTGCTTGGCGCACTCATTATTGGTGTAGCCAGCGCTTTTACCACTGCACCCAAAGCAGTACCACAAATAGCTTATGGCTTTGATGGTACTACTTGGTATGAAGTTGAAACAAGCCAAAGGGGTTTAGATTTCGAATGTATACAAGGTAACTCTTACTGCTTGTACGATCAGCCTAATGGAACACCACTGCCGCTGCAAAGTCAGAACGAGCAATTTGTAAAACTTCCTTAAAAAAAGGAGGGCAATTGCCCTCCTTTTTTATTTACTTACTTCTTTCAGAAGTGCTATAAACCTATCAATATAATCTACCGAACTCATCTCAAAAGGCTTAAGCGAGAAAACTATATTATTTTTCCCGATAACAAATACGCGAGGATATGCAGTGATATTATAGTGAGTAATTAAAGGATGATCCGGTCCTTCCCCATTGGTGTATAAATTGATAAACCCTTTATGGGTATATTTTTCTGTTTCTACACTCTGTAGCCATTTGTTTTTATCTTCATCTGTATTAATACTCATAAATACAATGTCCTTATTATTATGCAAACTATCTTTTACAATTTTTAGCATATTGGCCATTTGAATACAAGCCACACAACCGGTAAACCAAAAATCGAGCACCACTATTTTATCCATAAAATTTCTTATGCTTACTTTTTGGCCATCTACCCCTGTAAGTTCAAAAGGGTACACCTGCTCTTCTGGAGTATAAATGGAAACGAATTTTTCAATTATTTTATTTAATTGGGGCTTTTTCACTATTTGCATTAAGGCTTTAAACATGGCAGGCATATCACTCACATCGGTTTGACCACTTGTAGCAAACCAATAAGCCAAGAGAGTAGCAATTTCTTCTTTGCATGATGTTGGCCATTTATTTAGCTCTTTCAAATATTCAAGCCCTGAAATTCTACCATTCCCTTTTTGCTTGATTCTTGTATCGATAATAATTTTTCTACATGCAAACTCTATAAATTTAGGATTCATATACTTGGTATTATATGCTGAAATAATAGTTTTTGCGGCAGAATCTACAAGCGTATAATAATCGGCAAGTAGCTGTTCTTTTTCTTTTAAGGGTGTATTCTTTTTAAGTTGTTTTTCCTTAATGATATTATAAATACTTAATAAACTCGTTGCATTATTTAGTGCTAGTTGCAATTGTAGTTCGTTACGCAGTTTATTACTAATAGAAGCTTCCGGTACGGCTAATAAACTATCTAGGTATGCTTTTCTAAGTATATAGTTTCTCTCTATATCTGTATATCCGTCCTTTAAGTTATTGAATCTATTCACTATAATTGGTTTAGCACCAGGGAGGGTACTTTTAAAACGATATGTAAGAGCCAAATAATATTGTATTTGGTTTTTGTATGCATTTCTGCCTGAAATTTTCAAGTGTTCAATTCGGTTAGTTGTAACAGCATTATTTAAAGATGTTTCGGCTTCAATGTACAAGCTATCGCCTGGCTCAATCAGTAAATCAGATAATTGTAAATCTTGCCATTTATTGCTTTTAATGGTACAATAAAATGGTTCCTTTATATTAGGCAACTGTATACTAAATGATCCATCACTGCTTCTTAACTTATATTGCTCGTTTCCTGGTATTTTGAAGGAATAGTTTATAGCGTAAGTAGCTATCGTAATCGTATCATTTGGAACTGCCCAAATTTTACCTTGTATTATCGTATTTTTCTGGGCAAATAAGTGGCTATGGATACCTATAGTGAATAGCAGGAAATAGAGTAGCTTTTTCATGGTTAATTTTTTAACGGGGCTTTGAATAAGATTACCTAAGGCCATTTCATCTTGGGATATGAGAAAATTCAACAAATTAAAGAAGGGAGTAAAGCCCCCTTCTTTAATTTACAAGCTTCAATATTGATGCAATAAAATCATCCACATTGGTGGGTGAGTCAGATCTTGGTGGACTTGCTTCGGATAGAATATTGTTTTTTCCAATAATCATTACCCTCGGATACAAAGAGATATTGTAATTTTTTACTAAGGAATGTTTTACCCCCTCGCCATTCGTATAAAGATTTACAAAGTCTTTATGCGTGTATACTTCTTCTTCCACACTTTTCAACCACCTCTCTTTATCTTCATCCACACAAATACTCATAAATACAATATCATTATTATTCCCTAGTTTATCTTTTACTTTCTTTAAAAACTTAGACATTGCCATACAGGGTCTACATCCAGTAAACCAAAAATCTAGCACTACTACTTTATCTTTAAATGCGGCTATATTTTGTTTTTTTCCATCAACGCCTACAAGTTCAAAAGGAAATACACTTACACCCTTAGCATATTTTTTGGCGTACTGCTCAATTATAGCTTTTAAAAATGGCTTTGTTAGTAATGGGGTTAAAGCCCCATACATATTAGGCAAGTCACTAACATTAGAGCCACTAAGTGTAAAGACAGTAGCTAGGCAAGTTGCTACTTCCTGCCTACAGGTTTCCGGCCATTGTTCAAGCGCAGGCAGAAATGATGAGGCAGGCAACCGACCGAAAGTTCCTTTTTCCGTTTTTGTTTCATCAATAGTTTTAATCATTGCTATATCCAAAAAAAGTGGAGTTATAAACTTAAATTGCTGATCTCCAATTATTTTCTTCATTGGCAATTCAACAAGTAGCCGGTAGTCTTCCTTTAGTTGATTGTAGGCTCCTAATGAGTCATTATTATCAATCAGTTTTTCAGAAATATTTCGGTATGCTCCAAGTAGTAAACCTACTTTTTCCAAATCAAGATTAAATAGTAGTTCTGCCCGAACTGCAGTATCAATTGACATATTCGGTAAATTCAATAAACTATCTAGATATCTTTTTTTGACTATATAATTCCTTTCAACATCTTTATTTACGGCTTTAAGGTTACTATACATATTTGTAATGATTGGCTTAATTCCAAAATGCGCTCCATATCTATCAACAAACCTCAAATAATGTTGTACTTGATTTTTATCGGCATTTCTTCCAGTTATTATTATAAAGGGTTCTCCTTTTTTTGATGAGATCTCGTCTATTGATACTTTTGTTTTTATCACTAAACTATCACTTGGTTCTATCAATAGATCGTTTAGTAATAAATTCCCCAATCGCTTAGTAGTTACACTACAATAAAATGGCTTGGTTTGATTTGGGATTTTAACTTCGAAGGCTCCATTGCTTGTGCCTATTCGCTGCACTGTACTTCCTAAAGACTCATATCCTTGTATCATTGGGTATATAAAAACATTTACTGTATCATTTGGTACTGCCCAAATTTTACCTTGTATTATCGTATTTTTCTGGGCAAATAAATGGCTATGGATACCTATAGCCAATAGTAGGAAATAGATTATTTTTTTCATGGTTAATTTTTTAACGGAGGTTTTGAATAAGATTACCTAAGCCATTTCATCTTGGTATATGAGAAAATTCAATAAATTAAGTAAGGGAGTTAACCCCTTCTTTAATTATCCAATGCTTTCCTTATAAAATTTTCTAACTTAATGATCTCCTTTTGATTTGTAGGGATAGGCGGCTTTGCTGAGATAAGCTTATTATTTTTGCCAACTATGATTAAATGGGGGTAACCACCAATATTATATGTTTTTATCAATGCATGTTCTATACCTTCTCCATTGGTGTACAAGTTAATATTATCGCTCTCTGTATAATTGCCAGTAGCAATACTTTTAAGCCATCGTTCTTTTTCTGCATCCACACTAATACTCATAAATACGAGATCTTTGTTGCCACCAATATTTGTTTTTATTATTCTTAATACTTTTGACATTATTACACATGCTGTACATCCTGTAAACCAAAAGTCAATAACAATTACTTTATCTTGTAAATCTCTAATTGAGGTTACCCCACCATTTGCATTGGTCATTACAAAAGGTAAAATAGTAGTACCCGGTTTATAGTTTTGAACAAATTCATTAATAATTGATTTCAGGTGTGGTTTATCTATTAATTTACTTGCCTTTTCAGCAAAATCGTTTTCCCTATCTATATTAATATCTCGCGAATAAACATGCGATATTAAGGCAGTTGTAATTTCTTGTTTACAAAAATCTGGCCATTGCGCTAAGCTTTTTAAATATTCGCTAGTAGGGATAGCGCCATCACTGCTAATGCTAAATCTTGCATCCAAAATTGTTTTTAATACAGCTAAATCTAGAAATTTAGGGGAGAGTATTTCAGTATTGAAGTCTTTAAACAAACTAATAATTACTGGCTCTATAGTGCTTTTATATTCATAATTTAATTTATAAATCTTATCTGTTGCATTAGGTTCCTTCACCAGTTTATTAAACGCCCCTAAAGAAATTCCTAGTAGGCTTTGGACATACATTACTTCTAAATCTTTTTCAAAAATCTTTACAAATAAAGAAGAAAGGGTATAAGGCTGTTTTGTTTTTAAGCTATCCCAATAATGTTTATAAGCTAAATAATTTTGCAGCCTTTTTCCTTTACCCTCTTCATCATTTGAATCCATACCTGCAAAAATCATATAAGGTAGCTTTATCTTTTGATAGTAATTTGCATGATTCCAAAAATGTTGTAGCTGATTTTTATCAGCATTACGCCCTGTAATTTGTATAAAGGGGTCTTTACGATTAGCAGGATCTTCAAATATTGACCGTATCATTAAACTATCACCCGGCTCAATAAATAAATCATTGAGCACTAGGTAACCGAATTTTTTTGAAACAATACTCAAGTAAAAGGGATGATTATAGGTTGGCATTAATAGAGAGAATGTTCCAGTACTTGTAATCACCTTATTTATAATCCCTCCAACTCTTAGGCTACCTATTTTAGAGGGATAATGCGTAATGGTAATCGTATCATTTGGAGCTGCCCAAATTTTACCTTGTATTATCGTATTTTTCTGGGCAAATAAATGGCTATGGATACCTATAGCGAATAGTAGGAAATAGATTATTTTTTTCATGATTAATTTTTAACGTGGGTTTTGAATAAGACTACTTTGAGAAATTTCGTCTTGCGGTATGGCAAATACATATTTATTACTATTGGGGCTAAGGGTGTAGCGGCTAGTGCCTAAAAGGCGCGTAAGTGTAGTGTTTTGCCCTTGCTTATTATAGCGTTTTAGATCTTGCCAACGCAAGCCGCGCCATACCAGTTCTTTTCTTCTTTCTACCGATACTTTAGCTAATGCATCGGCCGGAGAAATTGCCGTGAGCGGAATAAATGTGCCTGTTCGCCATCTGTTTCTCAATAAAGTATTCAAATCGGCCATGGCAGCAGTAGCTTGCCCTAAACGTGCCAATGCTTCTGCGCGTATGAGGTACACTTCATTAGTTGCCAATCCGGTGAATATAGTAATAGCGCCCGTATAGCCCCTTTTAAAACCCATATTGTTACCACTAATGGTTCTAAAAAATATTGCTCTTCGCAAATCATTATTTGCATATTGGTTATACAGCAGGGTATCTACAAAAGTGGTGGTTGAAATAGTTGATAGGATTGTATAGCTGCTAATGGCCTGGCTATAATACAAGGACTCTTGTGGCGATCGATCGAAGGGGGCTACCGAACTTGTGCTTACCGTATTATAATCTATAAGCGTATTATTCAATTGCAAGCAGCTATCTGCATACAGTTTTGCTTGTGCGTATTGTGAAGTAAACAAAGCAGTACGCGCCAATAAAGCATAAGCTGCAGGCCGTGATGGTCTGTTCTTGGTTACTGGCGGTACTGAGGGGAGTAATAAGGGAACTGCTGTTTGTAAATCATTAAAAATTTGATCATAACATTCTTTCACCGTATTACGTTGACTATAATTTTTTACATCGGTATTCAAGCGTATGGGTACGCCCAAATCGCTCGTCATGGTACTGCTATCAAAAGCAGGTGCAAAATGTTGTACTAATCCACTCAATGCAAAGGCTCTTGCAAAAAGTGCTGCACCCTTTATATCTCTCCATTCTGTTAACTCGGTACTAGACGGATTTATTTTTTCGAGCTGCTCCAATACAATATTACAATAGAGTATTTGTTGGTAGGGTAGCGACCAATCGCTTACACTCTGTTGATTAGTATATATATCTGCATCCCATATATAACTGCTGCGCTCAATAGCAGGTAATGCCTGCCAATTTACAGGCAATACATAATAATCATCTGCTGCCATTTCTCCTAACCCCGGCGAAAATGTAAATACCTGCGTATAATCTAGCAACAACCGCATATCTGTTAATGTGGTGGGTATAATGATACCTGAGTTTGGTTTTTTATCTAAGAACTCCGTTTTATTACAAGCTACTTGCATTACACAAACAGCTATCAATACATATACTATGATTTGTTTTTTCATCACTAGTTTTTTAAAAATTAAAAATCGAGTTGTACGCCTATTGCATAAGTTCTTGGCGTAGGAAAGCCAGTAATATTATCTGGGTCTATGCCTTGTTTGTTGGCGCGCCAAATAATACCAATATTGTTTATATAGGCATATAGCTTGCAAGCTTTTAGCCACATAAATTGCTGGTTCTTTATGGGCATATCCCAGCTTACTCGGATATCTCTTAAGCGAATATGATCCCCTCTTTCTACTAAGGCAGAGGAGTATTGATAAAACTCATCTGCAGCCGGTATTGCCGGATACGTGAGTGCAGGTACCTGTGTATTTTGTTCATCGCCGGGGGTTCTCCATCGCCGATCATAATCGGCATGTAAAACAGGTATACCTCCTAATGAACTATTAAAAGCATTATTATATAAAATGGAATTTCTTCTAAAATAATAACCCAGGGAATACACGAAGTTGAGAGAGATCGACCAGTTTTTATATGCAATATCATTTCTCCAATTACCAAAAATAGTGGGCCTGCCCGAACCAAAATATTGCAGCTCGCCGGTACCGGCCGGACTAATTAATCTGGTATAATTCTTACTAACCGTATCGGCCAATAGGCCCTGTGCAGCACCCGTAGAAGGGTCTAGCCCAGCCCATGGATACGCAAAAATAGCCGACCATGGTTTACCTTCTAATGGGTTACTGGTAATAGTAGTTACATAAGCTTTTACTTGACCGGGCCGCACCAGGTAACGCGTAATTTCATCAGCATTATAACTGAATAAAAATTGCGTATTCCAATTAATGGGTGATTTAATAATATGGGCATTGAGGGTAATATCTACACCCTTGGTTTGTTGGTTGGCAATATTTTGTCTGAATTGGCTAACTCCTGTTTGTGGTGCCACGGGGCTTGCCCCAATTAAATCCTTTCCATTTTTTATATAATACTCTACACTACCATTGACCCTGTTTTTTAGTAGTGAAAAATCAACCGCCAAATTGAGCATATAAATTTGCTCCCACGATAAATTAGGATTGGGGGGATTGAGAATACCTGCAGCCGGTTGTGCAAACACACTCGATATACCTAATATGGCTGTGGTAAAAGCAGTAGTTGTTTTATCAATATTACCACTTACGCCATAAGTGGCTCTTAGCTTTAATTGATTGAATAAAGAAGATCGAAACCAGTTTTCTTTATGTAAAGCCCAGCCCATACCTGCCGACCATAAGGGAACGCTTTGTTGATTTGTATTGACGCCAAATAAATTTGATGCATCATTGCGTACACTAAGATTCAGTTGGTATTTTTCTTTATAACTATAGCCCGCATTCCCAAACCAAGAAATAAATCGATCTACCGTTTGGCTTTGCGTATTATTGATGGAGATTCGTGAATTAAAATTAGACGGCAGGGTAGGAAATAGTGTAATAGGATTTACATCAATATCTGTTTCATTATCTTGGTTATACCCATACCTTCTATAAGATGATCTTTTGGTAATGATCTGTCTTATTTCTGTACCACCTAATACATCTAACCGATGATCGGCACCCCATTTGGTTTGGTAATTAAATTGTAGCCTGCTATTATTACTTGCTAGGCTTTGGTTATTTCTATCAATAATATCTCCTAAAGGAATGGCACGGGAAGGAATGCCGGTACTATAATTCGGTTGGGTAAATCTATTGATGATATCGCGGGTTGCATAGGTATCCATGGATTGTATATTTCTACCCTCACTATTCCCTGTTTCTAACTGATAGGATGCTTGTACTTGTAAACCCTTTATAATATTGTATTGTAGCGATAGTAATACCCGGGTATCTACCCTTGTTGTAGTATTATTATTGTTAAGGATATCGTCGTAGGGTTTATTATGCCAAGGTAATAACTGGCCTTGACCAATGGTATCGAGCCAGGCTTTGGTATAATCTCTGTAAACAGGTAATGCAGCACCATTAGCTCCTACTAATGATTGATAAATTGAGAAGTTGTTTAAATAGGCTGATGAGGGATTAGAAGTTGTGCTTGTTGTAAAATTAAGGTCGCTGCTAAAACTGAGTTTATTAGGGATAACATGTATTTGTGTACGATTGCGTAAACTAACCCTGTTTTGACTACTCCCTAATTGCGCAAATCTTGAATCATCCCAACCGGCAGAAAAATAGTATTGTATCCTTTCTCCCCCGCCCGAAATATTCAAAGCATATTGTTGGGCAATAGTGGTACGATAAAAATAATCGGTTAACTCGCTTCTATTATCTACCCCTGCTAACCGTTGTATTTGTGTTGCAGAATCAGCAGCTGAGATAAGGTTATTTCTTCGATCGTTAAAAATAACAACAGCAGGTGAGAGCCCCGGAAAACGTTGCCCAATTCTACCATTATAAAAACCTCTTGCAAAAAGTGCCGATTCCATTTCTATAATGGAGGCACCCGTTGCTTGTGGCTGGTAATAGAGATTTGGTTTTTCACCATAGGTAAGGTTGGTATTGAATTGTATACGCGGTGCTGCAGATACCCTTCCTTTTTTAGTAGTAATAACAATTACGCCATTGCCAGCACGTACACCCCAAATAGATGATGCAGCCGCATCTTTTAATAAGGTGATAGATTCAATATCATTGGGATTTATTTGGTTAATATCTCCTTCATACGGAAAATTATCTACTACAATCAATGGTTGCGTGTTAGCGAGTATGGTACTCCTGCCACGTATTTGAATAGCCGATTCGTTTGCGTTGGGTGTACGGTTCCGATTAAAAATGAGCCCCGATGCAATACCATCTAATCTTTCTAAAATAGTAGCCCCTACTTTTCGGTTAAGTAATTCATTGTTTATTTTAGCGAAGGAACCCGTAGCTCTTTCAACGGAAACCGACTGATACCCTGTTTGTACTTCTACATCTACTAAGTTGGTGCTATTGGGTTGTAGTATGATGTTGAGGTAACTGCTATTGTTAACTACAATCCGTTGTGTGGTATAACCGGTAATACTTATTATGAGTGTATCCGGATAAATAACTGTACTTATTTCAAAGCTACCATCGGTCTTTGAAATTGTTTGTTTGCGCGCTTTGGAAAGATAAATGAGCGCTTCTGGTATCGGGTTATTTGTAGTAGCAGCTTGCACCTGCCCTTTAAGTATTGTTTGGCCATGAGATAAGTTATAGTACAGGCAAAGCAATGCCAGTAAGCAAATTTTTTTCATTTTTTTGCAGTTAATTGGTTAAAAAATAAATGCCGGAGTGGGTGCTACTACTATACGGGGTTCTTCGGTTTTTTGGCGAATTGGGTTTTTAATAAACACCAAGCGGTGCCAAGTGGATGAATGAGGAAAGTATAGTTTTTCATTTTAACTGCCTTAGAGATGGTAATGGTATGCCAATAAGGTTTAGATTGAATGGCTGCTCTATCGTAGGCTAATATTTTTCTTTTGCGTAAACGACAAAGCATTACATCGATTGTTTCGCTTGGTACAGTTGAGTGCTGTATCCACAATTCCCTATTTAAACACAAAGCTTTCATGCGAATGGGTTTAATAAATACGAATAGCAAATGTTGGGGGGTAATGCTAGTAAAATATATATGGTACAATTATACGAAAGAAAGATTATATTCAACGTATATGTTGATAAGTTTTTTGTATTGAATAAATACTTTGGGCAATGCCCGTTAGTAAAAAACAAAAAATACTATTAAAGAATTTAGGTGAAAAACTTAAATCAATAAGGCAAGCTAAGGGGCTTACATTAAAAGAATTAGGTTATCGGGTAGATAAAGATCCACAATCTATTTCGAGAGTTGAACTGGGTGATATAAATCCTACGTATTTATACCTAATGCAAATTTGTGAAGGACTCGACATTGAAATAACCGACCTATTTACCTAGTTACTTATTTACCCAAAGCCCCTTTACCAGCCAACTCAACGCAAAAGCCCATACAGCCATAGTTTCAAACCAAAAAGTAAGTTGATGACTTGTATAATAGTTGGCTGATATCAATATTCCATGGGAGCCCAAAACTATTAATATCATACACAAGATGATGATAATTGCAGAACCTCTATAAAACATATTTCGTGTGCACTTATCTGGTGTAATAGGTTTAACAGGTACCCCATGGAGCATAGCCGTTTGTGTAAATTGAAAGGCAGCCATGATAGCTAGGCACAATAAAAAAATTCCCGCTGCTACAAGATGAAGAATGGGTCGCCATGATGAATCGGGTAATTGTGTAATGGTATAAGACAGATAGATTCCATTTTCCAAACAACAAAGATTATCTGTAGGAAAAATGATGACCAGTAACGCAGCTACACCGGCTATCAAACTTATCGTATCATCTGTTCGATCATAGCCTTTATAAATAATTAATGTGATAGCCACATAGCCAAGAATAAGGGAGAAAAACGGATTAGCTTTCGTAAAAAAATAGTGACTGATGGAAGGAAGTGTGCCTGTAAAATGATCTGTGATAAATAGTGTTGCATATAAAACGAGTGGCAAAGCTAATCCGGCTAACCCAATAAAAACCCTTAGTATTTTTTCTTTTTCATTCATACTATATGAGTTTACTTACTAAAGAAATAATAGTTTCCAGTCCTCTATTGATCTCTCGAATAGCTGTGGCTTTCTTTTCATTATCGAGTGTATTGTTTTTTATGATATCAATTAATTTCAAAAAGTCTTCTTTATCGATATCATTCTGTTGAATGATCTTTTGAATATCGGCCGATTTAAAATTAGTAAGCAACGCTATTTGATCTGCATATTCTTTATTAGTTGCTGTTGCTGCTTCTTTGGCTAGTTTTTTATAGTCTATAGTCATGGTATTAATTTTCAAGGATTTTATCAATGTCGGTATATAAGGAATTGATTTTACTACTCAGGTCTCCTCCGCTTACTACGAGTTTATCAAGTGCTTTTGTAATGGCGGCCATATTTATTTTACCACCGGATGCTTTTGTAATATTCATATCTAGTTTGGTATTGGCGTCTTGTAATTTACCGGCAGACGCTAATAGATCTTTTAAAGCGTTGCTCCCTGTTACGAAATAGATATGATCATTATCCAGCCTCGTTACAAGCTTTACTCTATTTTGCTCTAAGGCGGTGAGCATATCGTCTTTTTGTTTATTGATTTCGGGGATTAATGACCCGATAATTTCTGCAGTTTCTTTTTTTGTAAAAGTTAGGTTGGGTAGTTTCTTGAAATAGTTATCAATAATAGAAGGCGTATATTCCTGCTGAATAAAAGAAGACACCTGCGCTTTTTTCTCTGCAAATAATGCATTCACCAAAATAATATTGAGCTCATGCATACTATTGCCTTGCGTTTGTAAACTGGTTACCAGTTGAACCGATGCTGTTGGAATTTTAATACAAGATGTAGCCATGCCGGCTATCAATATGCCTATTAGGCATGGAGTGAGTGGTTTGTTCATAGAAAATGATATGAGAGCTAAATTATAAAAATTAGATTATTTTAATGAACTTTTAACGAATCATCTTTGGACTCACTAGATGATGGTTTTAACTTGAGCAAAACACCGAAAATGAAAAAATTAATTACAATTACTGCGATGTCATTAGTACTTGCATTGACATCAAACGCCCAACAGGTTGGCAAAGAAAAGGCTAAATCTGAAGCTAAGAAAGACGCAAAAGAGGCTAAACACGAGGCCAATGAAGCAAAACATGAGGCTAAAGAAGCGAAACATGATGCCAAAGAAGCTAAGAAAGACGCAAAAGAAGCGAAACATGATGCTAAAGAGGTTAAGAAAGAAGTAAAAGAAGCACCTAAGAAAGCAACAAAAGGATAGTTTTCTAATTATTTGATACCCTAAAGGCAGGTCAGTTTGATCCTGCCTTTATTTTTTAGTCTAAAATAGTAGGTGTAATTTCTTAAAATAAATATGTTTATAGAGGCCGCGTATTCTTGCTGAAGCGATGCTTGCATGCTAGCAACATGCCTAACAGGTATGGAGTGAATAGTTGTTCATGAAAAAGATATTAGTGCTGATTAGACTGAATTTATGGATATTTATGGGTAATATTTTGGATATTAAAGTAAATGCTTTTCCAGAAATCCATTTATCGTAGAACTTGCCTCGCTTTTCGTTAAATCACTCAACCACCCTATCTATTAGTGAATAGAAGTCCGATTCCTATAGGTAGATAACACCCATACGTCGGTTTTATCTGCACGCAATGATATTAAAATGTATACTATATACATAATAGAAAACCCCCGACACTATGCCGAGGGTTTGTGGTGTGGGCCGGTCCGCCTAGGCGGAGAACCGGCGACGTCTGATCTCTTCTCGCCCTTTGCCTGTTTTATAATACTTTTCTCTTTGAATAGCTTCGGACTTACTAATACACGATTCTGTAAAAAGTATTTCCCAAGGACGATAACGCTTTGTAAACCCTTCTCCAGTTTCATTATGTTCACGCATTCTTCTTGTCAAATCTGCTGTATAACCAACATAGGTTTTATCGGCACTCAATGATATTAAAACATATACTATATACATAATAGAAAACCCCCGACACTATGCCGAGGGTTTGTGGTGTGGGCCGGGATCGAACCGGCGACACAAGGATTTTCAGTCCTTTGCTCTACCGACTGAGCTACCGCACCATTATTTTCAGTCCTTTTCCGCCGTGGCGGATACCGCACCTGATACCGCACCGTTTCCTTGCGGGCTGCAAATATAGGCGTTTTGACTAAAAATTGTGCATAACTAATAAAATATGGTAGTTTATACCTGCAAACAACCCTTTTACGTTATAGATTAAACCGAACCTTGCGCAAATATTATTTATTTATTGCCCTGCTTTTCCTTGTGCTTTCTGCCTTTTGTCAGCACAATAAAGAGGTAACAATCCGCTATTACGCCCCCCATGCCGAAAAAGTGAGTTGGTACTGGTATATCAATTACCTCGAGCTACTCTCACCCCTTCCCCCCCATACCCAAATAGACTGGAATATCATGCGCACTGATATGACAAAAAAGGGCAACTTCTTCGAATGCCAAACAACAATCCCAACAAATACCTATATCACATACGGTTTTAGCATACTGGAAAAAACATCACTCTTAAAAAAACAAATCGGGTATATCGACTTTAATAATAAATACCCAACAAAAAATTATTCGTTTGCTACAGATACCGCACACATCATTACTATTTACCCCAACCGTATTCAATATAAAACTAACACCTATATAAGTTTTCGCAGATTTAGTAAATACTTTCTTTATATAAGCATACTACTATGTCTCTTTTCTTTTTTTCTTCCTACAAAAAAATATAAACAACTTACTACTGCAACCCAACAAAAAACACGATGGCTAGCCATTACAAGCTGCTTTATCCTCAACCTATTATTACTTCGGATCTATAATACTTCCCTATTACATTTTTTAATCGCCGATCCAAAAACTATTCTATATCCTTTGCTACATGCAGCTGTAACAGATACTGCTATCATTTCTTTATTAGCACTCCTCTTATTTGGTATTGAAAAAATCAGCCACACAAGAAATCATTTAGTTTTTTATCTTTTTATCGTATGTGGAATAATTATTAGCCTGTGCAACTTTACAAACGCTCAGTTTTATACTATCACCAAACAAAACTTTAGTTACCAATGGTTTTACTATGCCTCTTTTTTTGGTACAAAAGACAGTTCAGATGCCCTTGCCGCTAATTTGAATAAAGACCTAGCCATTGCCATTCTTGCATTTATCATCGCCGGTGTTTGTATATATATCTCCCTCAAAAAATTACTTGCAGCTCATCTTTATATTCGTATACTTTGCTTGCTTATTATCGCTACGCTATTGCTTCTCCCTCAACCATCACAGTCTATAGCAAAGCCGCTTACCGAGAATGCCATTCTTAGCTTCATACAATCGCTATCTACAAATTATAGTAAGCTCACGGGAAGCCCAACACAAGCAAAAGATTTTATACTCCATCAAAACAATAATCCCGCTTTAGCTAAACAAGATTCATTTCCCCCTTTTAAAAATATCATCGTTCTTGTTTTAGAATCTGTACTCAGCAAATATTTATCCGTTTATAATGAAGCAATAGCAACAACTCCCTTTCTTGCCAGCATTAAAGATAAAACCTGGCGTTTTGAAAATTTCTATGCCCATGTACCCGCTACCAATAAATCGATGGAATCCTTACTATGTGCCAGCTTCCCATATCTATCTTTTAAAACAATTACGTATGAAAATCCCGCTTTTCCCGTTCCTGCTTTATCTGAAATTTTAAAACAAAAAAATTATGCCACCGCATTTTTTTCTTCCGGTGATACCCGTTATCTGAATCAAGAAGCATTTTTAAAAAATCATGGCTTTCAAACTGTATTAGATTATCGTTCGTTGAATGAAAAAAAATTATCTACAAAAGCTACCGAGAAAGAATTTTTATCCGGTATGCCCGATAGTGTTTTACACGATCAAATGATGCATTGGATAGATCAACAAAAGCAACCCTTTTTCTGTATGGGGTGGACTTTCCAAACACATTACCCTTACTTCAGTTCAGGGAAAAAACAGTTTGGTACCAATAATATTTTTAAAGAAAGATATTTAAATGCCATTACGGATGCAGACGATCTTATTCAGAAAATATATACTTCATTGGCTAAAAGAAACTTACTCGATAGTACTTTATTAGTTATTGTTGGAGATCATGGCGAAGCTTTTGGCGAGCATGCACAAACTACGCATGCTACTAATATTTATGAGGAAAATATACATATCCCTTTTTTACTCATTCATCAGCAAATTCAAGTACATAAAAATATAAATACGCCGGGAGCTATCTCCGATATAGCTCCTAGTATTTTACATCTCATGCAAATACAGGCTCCAAGCTCCTGGCAGGGTGAAAGTATTTTTAATCCACAGAAAAGAAAAGAACTGTATGTATTCACTCCTTATGGCGACATTCAATTCGGTATCATACAAGCGAATAAAAAGCTAATTGTGAACGATACAAGAAATACGCTTACGCTTTACCATTTAGGTAATGACCCTTATGAAACAAAAAACATAATCGGTAATGATAGTGTTTTTGCCCAAAAGACTTTAACACAACTACAAAGCTGGATTCAATATCAACAGCAATGGATAAAATCTTTTATAAAGAATTGATAGGGCTTGCAATAGTACCTCTTTCTTGTAGGCACTACTTATTTTCTAAAACTCGCAATTCTTAGGCGTTCTGGCAAAGGCAATCACATCCCTAATATTTGTCATACCCGTTACAAACTGTACCATTCTTTCAAAACCTAATCCAAAACCTGCATGAGGCACCGTTCCAAAACGTCGAGTATCCAAATACCAACTCATTTCTTCAGCGGGTATATGCATGGCTGCCATGCGTGCTTCCAACTTATCTAATCTTTCTTCTCTTTGGCTGCCACCCACAATTTCACCAATGCCCGGGGCTAAAATATCCATCGCTGCAACTGTTTCTTTGCCCGGTTCGCAACCATCATTCAGTCGCATATAAAATGCTTTGATCTTGGCCGGATACCCGGTTACGATCACCGGTTTTTTAAAATGTTTCTCTACCAAATATCGCTCATGTTCACTCTGCATATCGATACCCCAGCTTACTTCGTATTTGAATTTTTTCTTTTTATAAGCCGGACTATCCAACAAAATTTGAATGGCTTCAGTGTATGTTATTCTTTCAAACTGGTTGTTTAGTACAAAATTGAGTTTGTCTAATAACCCCATTTCAGCACGCTCTTGCTGGGGTTTTTGTTTCTCTTCTTCTGCCAATCGTTGGTCTAAAAATTCCAGGTCTTCTTTGTTATGCTCCATAGCATAACGAATGAGGTATTGAATGAATTCTTCCGCTAAATTCATATTGTCTTCAATATCATAAAATGCCATTTCGGGTTCAATCATCCAAAACTCAGCGAGGTGGCGCGTTGTGTTAGAATTTTCTGCACGAAATGTGGGACCGAAAGTATAGATCTCCGAAAAAGCCATGGCCCCTAACTCTCCTTCTAATTGTCCACTTACCGTTAAGTTCGTACTCTTTCCAAAAAAATCTTCTCCATAATCTATGGTACCGTCTTCTTTTTTAGGGGCAGTACCATCCATCGGCAAAGTTGTTACCCGAAACATTTCGCCTGCACCCTCTGCATCACTGGCCGTAATAATAGGGGTGTGTAAATACACGAATCCTTTATCATTAAAAAATTGATGAACAGCAAATGCAAGGGAATGACGGATACGAAAAACAGCGCCGAAAGTATTGGTACGAAAACGCAAGTGTGCTATTTCTCTCAAAAATTCTAAACTATGTTTTTTAGGTTGAAGAGGATATTTCTCCGCATCGCTATCTCCCAGTATTTCAATAGTTGTGGCTTTAACTTCAATACGCTGACCCTTACCCAATGATTCCACCACTGTTCCCGTTGCTTTAATAGAAGCTCCTGTTGTAATTCGTTTAAGTGTAGTTTCATCTAACAGGCCAAGCTCGGCAACCACCTGAATATTGCTGTTTGTACTACCATCATTCAATGCTATAAACTGGTTATTGCGAAAACTACGCACCCATCCCATTACAATAACCTCGGAACCCTGTTGCCCCTGTTCAAGAAGGGTCTTTATTTTTATTCTTTTATTAAACATATGGTCGCAAAAATACTCGAATGGTGTTTAAAAGCCCATCAAAATTGGTTTTCTCACTTAAAAATCAGGTTTTTATGCTTGATTTTTAGAAAAAGGGTGTATAATTGCATCGGAATCAACTGACTAGCGAATTT
Organism: uncultured Flavihumibacter sp.; assembly: GCA_902168225.1. Lineage (GTDB taxonomy): Bacteria > Bacteroidota > Bacteroidia > Chitinophagales > Chitinophagaceae > Sediminibacterium. The sequence continues at coordinate 41,283 of CABHOW010000142.1, forward strand.
TATAACCCCTCGTTTTCAGTCATCTCTTCCAAATTATCCAACAAATTTTCTGGTTCGAGTGGTTTTACTTAGTTATTTATAATCCTTTTGAATTTATGTACGACATTCTGCAATTAAACGACTTGTTATTGCCCGAGCTCCTCGATATTGCTGAGCAGCTCAAAATTACCGGTGCCAAAAAGCTCGACAAACAGGGCTTGATTTATAAAATTCTTGATAGCCAAGCAGTAAAAGCTAGTGAAGTGAAAGAAGATAAGAAAAAAACGACCAGAGCAAAACGACCTGTAACGGTTAAAACAGCTAACGGAACAGAAGAGGCGGAAGTAATGCAAGAAGCTCCTGAAGCTCCATCTCGCAATAGCCGCCCCATTAAAAAAGCAGTTCCTAAAAAAGGGGCTAAGCCTGCTGCAAAAGCAGTAACAGAAAGAGAATTTGAAGAAGCTACTGATACAAATACACCCGATCCAACCGAACATATTGCTGCAGCTATTATTCAAACACTGGAAGCCAGCGAAAATCAGGAAGCACAAACCCAGGCCGCTGAATCACAAACACAAGATAAAAACAGATTTCAACAACAGCAGCGCAAAGAGCCTGCTTTTAATATAGAGTTCGAAGGTGTAATACCAAGCGAAGGGGTTTTGGAAATGATGCCCGATGGTTATGGTTTTTTACGTTCATCGGATTATAATTATTTATCCTCTCCCGATGATGTATATGTATCTCCCTCCCAGATAAAATTATTTGGTATAAAAACAGGCGATACTGTTCAAGGTAGTGTTCGTCCGCCAAAAGAAGGAGAAAAATATTTTGCCTTATTAAAGGTTGATTATATCAATGGTAAGCGTCCCGATGAAGTGCGTGATCGCGTACCATTCGATTATCTAACACCTTTATTCCCTTATGAGAAATTAAATTTATTTACTACTCCTAATAATTATAGCACCCGTATTATTGATTTGTTTACCCCCATTGGTAAGGGGCAGCGTGGATTGATTGTTGCGCAACCTAAAGTGGGTAAAACCATGTTACTCAAAGAAGTAGCGAATGCCATTGCCGCGAATCACCCCGAATGTTATTTGATGGTGGTATTGATAGATGAGCGACCCGAAGAAGTTACCGATATGGAGCGCAGTGTAAAAGCCGAGGTAATTGCCTCTACTTTCGATGAACCTGCAGAAAAGCACGTAAAAGTTTCTTCTATTGCACTGCAAAAAGCAAAGCGATTGGTAGAGTGTGGACATGATGTAGTTATCCTACTTGACTCTATCACACGTTTGGCGCGTGCACATAACACAGTAGCACCATCTAGTGGTAAAGTATTAAGTGGTGGGGTGGAAGCCAATGCGCTATTAAAGCCCAAACAGTTTTTTGGAGCAGCACGTAAAATTGAAAACGGAGGATCCCTTACTATTCTTGCAACTGCCCTCATCGAAACCGGCAGTAAAATGGATGAAGTGATTTTCGAGGAATTTAAAGGAACCGGTAATATGGAATTACAGCTCGATCGTAAGCTGGCTAATAAACGTATTTTCCCTGCTATCGATCTAGTTGGCTCATCTACACGTAGAGATGATCTATTACTCGATAAAGATATTCTTAGCCGCATGAATATCTTAAGACTATTCCTCAACGATATGAACCCCGAAGAAGCAATGACCGAATTACTCAAGCGTATGCGCGGTACAAAAGATAATGAAGAGTTTTTGGCGAGTATGAATAGGTAAGAATAGACGATAGACCGGAGACGGTAGACCATTTTCTTCGTGCCATTGTGTCTTTGTGGTCATTTAACCACGAAGTCACTAAGACACTAAGAAGGAATCGAGATTATAAAAGTAGTACCGCTGCCTTGCTCACTCTCCACAGTTAGCTTACCTCCATGTAATTTGGTAACAATATCATACGCAAGGCTTAAACCTAGACCTGTTCCTTGTCCTGTGGGTTTGGTGGTGAAGAAAGGCTGGAAGATTTTTTCTTTGATATCATTCGGTATACCCGTTCCGTTGTCGGATATGTTGATTTCTATTTTATTCCCTAGGTTTTTGGTGCTTACGGTAACAATAGGGCTGTAAGGCGTAAGCTGTAAGCCGGAAGGAATGCCTTCTTCTTCACTACTTATTGCTTCAGCCTTATGGCTTCCCCCTTCTATCTTAACCCTCTCACTCACGGCGAAGAATGCATTATTGATCAGATTCAAAATCACCCTCCCCATATCTTGAGGTACAATATTTACTTTGGGTAGTGTTTCATCAAACTCAGTTTTAAACTCCGCATTAAAGCTCTTGTCTTTTGCTCTTAGTCCATGATAGGCTAGTCGTAAATATTCATCACATAAAGCATTGATATCGGTGGGTTCTTTTTGTCCGCTTGAACTTCTGGAGTGTTGCAGCATGCCCTTCACTATCGATGCAGCTCTTTGTCCATGATGATTGATCTTTTCCGAGTTGGATTGAATATCTTTTAAAATATCTTGTTGGTCGGCTGTCACCCCGAGCTTGTCGAGGGGTCCCAGCTCTTGTAACAATTCATTATTTAGCTCTGAAAAATTATTTACAAAATTCAATGGGTTTTGTATCTCATGCGCAATACCTGCCGTAAGTTCCCCCAATGAAGCCATCTTCTCAGATTGAATCAATTGCTGCTGGGTAGATTTTAATTCGTTTAGGGTTTTTTCTACAACCTGCTTTGCCATTTCCAGCTTATTGAAATCTTCATAACGCGCATAAGCTGTTGAGAATGCATCGGCAACAGCTTGCAAGAGATGAATGTCATCCGGCATTAATGGTAATTCATTACCTACATATAACATACCCTGCAAAAAAGGAAGGAAATTTAGGTGAATTCCGGTTGCGGGTATGCTTTGCAAATAACCTGCTTTGTCGGTAATGGCCGTTTGTTTTACCAAGGAATCAGCCAACTCGTCGAAGTCTTTTTCATCCCAATGATTACTGTATACTTTTTTGTTTCGCCAATGGCTAACGATGTTAATAATATTTTCTGATTCAGTAAAGCTTAAATGGAATGCGGCAATTGATTTTCCATCGGGTGTAGATAAAAAAGTGTGTATTTGTTCTACCTCTTCATCCATAATAAATACACCGCAACGAATAAAGGGAACGCCAAGAATGGTTAATTCATTCCAAATAAGCGGAGTGATGCGATTGAGATCTTCTATGGTACGCATCGAAGCAATATCGGCACGAATTCTATCTAGGGCGGCCTGCTTAATAGCTTCTTTAGCTGCTGCTTCTGCTTTTTGCAAATCTAAAAAGCGCGTATAGGTTTGATCGAATACTTTAGCAAATCGTTGCAGAATTTGAATATTTTCTTCTTCGAGCGGAACCGATGATGTGATACCAATGAATCCATTCGAATAAAAAATAAAAGTATTTACCCTTCTTGTTCCTCTAATACCCGGAGCAATTTTGAACCCGGTTGATTCTAAATAATCCAGCCATTGATCCAGTACAGGTCCTTGCAAATCATTGATAAAGTAGGGCTTCTTTTGTTTCCATGCTTTATGAATATGCATACCGGTTGTAGGTTCATCAAAACTAATTTTGAATTGAGTATCGATTTTTGTTCCATCAATCTCTGTGATCCATAAATCAAACATCTTCTTGTTTTGATTGATCGTAGTTATAAAACCCCTGCTTAAACTATCTGTTGCTGTTGGTTGTAATTTTCTACATTCTTCAAACATTACTTGTACTGTCGCCGATAGTTCATTACTGTTTTGCATAGCCATGGTACGGCTACGCACTCTCTCTAAAGCGGTTTCTATCTGTGCTTCACGGGCTTGCTCTTCGGCTTTTTGTAAATCAAAATATCTTTTGAAAGTAAGGTCTATTACAGAAGTGAACCGTTTTAATAGCTTCTTTTCTTCCTCTGTAACGGGTTGGTTACACCACCCATAAAACACACCATGGGTGAAATACATAAAATAACCATATTGATCTATCGCCGTCTGTTCCGCCGGCACATTAAAACTAGTGCTTACCTGCTCATAATAAGATTTGAGAAGCTCACCGTGTAATTCGGGATAATAATCCTCCCCTTTCATCCAATGATTATAAATTTCTATTAATACGGGATGGTTATCGAGCAATGCCCAGCCAACAATCGATAAATTATCTCCTTGTTCCGTAGTAGTAGCAGAGTATAGTAAATTTTTTTTGTTCTCTTTATTTTGAATACTGATACCACCCCGGATAGGAACAAAACCTAATTTTTTTAATTCAGAAAAAGCAATGATAGCAGTAGCAGGTAAATCGCTACTATTATGCATGGCCATCGCTTTGCTACGCACCCTTTCCAATGCTGCTTCTATCTGCGCTTCTCTTGCCTGTGCCTCTGCCCTTTGTAAATCGAGGAAGCGGGTATAGGCTTGCTCGAAAACATTACCGAATCTTCTTGCAACTTCAATGTCGATATCAGAAAAAGATTTTTTGTAATAGCGATTTAGCTGTAAAGCCGTATTTTTGTTGAGTGGCGCTAAAATGGTAAACCCTTCCGACTCAAGAATGGGTTTTTTCCGCTCATCGGACAACCTTGTAAAATCCGTTTCTGTTAGTATTCTGGTATAAAATTCATTCTTTTCTTCCTTGGAATAAATTTTATGAAAATAAGCCTCCCCGCTTTGGTGAGCAATACTCAACTCATTGGTAAAAGAAAATTTTTTATACTCTAGTAGGAAATAACTGCTGATACTTCTCTCGGCGTTGGCAAACCAATATTGAAAATGATTTGTGTCAGGTTTAAAAATTACAATACCTGTGGCATCGTTTTCGATGTTTAAAAAATGAAGCTGATCAAAAAGTGTTGTTACAACTTGTTGTAGTTCGTCACTCTTATGCATAGCCAGAGAACGTGAGCGCACTCGTTCCAAAGCCGCTTCTATCTGCGCCTCTCTTGCTTGCGCTTCTGCTTTTTGTAGATCGAGGAAGCGGGTATAAGTAAGGTCAAAAACTTTTGCAAAGCGAAGCAGTATGTCAAAATGTTCATCAGACAATGGATCAATGCTGGCTACATTGATACCTCCAAAATTATTGAATGATGCTGATAACAAAACTCTTTCAGGTGCTCGCATTCCATTCTTTATTACTTCGGGGAGTAATTTCAATTCTGTTTCATTAAACAAAATATCATCCCAACTGATTTTATCTTTCCCCTTCAAATCATAAATGAATTTTATATTTTGATTTTCCCACCCATTTACAAAATGGAGATAAGCGGGGTGCTCATGATATTTGAGATAAACGGACATGGGATTGGATGGCTCTTCACTGTTAGCCATCCACCATCTTGCTGCTTTGGTTGTAGATTCAAATACCCAAATGATGCAACGGGTAAGTGCTAGATCAAGTTTTGTTAGTTCGCTGAATACAGTTGCAATCAACACTTTCAATTCTTCAGAAGATTGCATGGCCATAGCACGGCTTCTCACTCTTTCTAATGCCAATTGAATTTCTGATTCCCTTGCCTGTGCTTCCGCTTTTTGTAAATCGAGGAAGCGGGTATAGGATTGCTCAAATACAGCTGCAAATCGCTTGAGTATAGCATTATCTTCAGGCGAAAAGGGGATGCTGGCATATCTCGTGATGCTAATTGTTGCGTTCTTTTTATATGCGATAGACTGAGCCCACCCCGTAGTGCTGAGCAAGAAGGCTTTTCTTTCTTTAGTCATCGACTCACGCGTATTTGATGTTTTAAAGAAGTGCTTCCAAAATTGTTTTGTTTCGATCTCTGATAACAAGATGGTATTGAATTCACTGCCTTGCTGCATTCCTTCATAGAATTGATTAAAAGCCGGATTATCAAAGTATGGGATATAAACTTTTATGGGATATGCTCCTGCAGTTGATGCCGTCCATAAATTCCAGTCTCTTTCGTTTTTCGTTGGATGAAAAAAAACAACATCCAATTGTATATTGAGGTGAATCAATTGCTCTAAAATCACTTTCATGATATCGGGCAATCCTTCGCTATGGTGCATCGCCATCATGGCAGCCCTTACTCTTTCCAGTGCAGCCTCTATATTGGCTTCCCTTGCTTGTGCTTCTGCTTTTTGCAGGTCTAGGAAGCGGGTATATGATTGTTCGAATACTTTGGCAAAACGCATCAATATTTTATTCTCTTCTTCTGTATAGGGAATAGCAGAAAAGTTTTCGATGTACAACCCTACATTTTCCAGCAATACAGTAGATACAGCAAGTCCCTTGCATTTCAGATAAAATTGCTGCGCTTCTTCAGGTACATTAAATATATTAAAAAGGGATTTATAGAATTTATTTTTTGCCTTATAATCCAAAAGGTCTGTATAAAAACTTTTTCCGGTTGTTTTGGCATCTAAAAAACTTTTCCATGTGGGCGAATCAAAATAGGGAAGCACTGCGTAAAAAGGATCAATATTCGGGTCTGCCAGCCAGATATGCATATCATCATGGGCTTTATAATCAATATAAAACCCTGCATGCTCTGCTTTGATGTTGAGATGAACAAGCTGCTCCAGCACCACCTTTATCACTTCTTTCAGTTCATCACTTTTATGCATGGCCATACTTTTGGCTCTCACTCTTTCTAAAGCCAATTCAATCTGCGCTTCTCTTGCTCTATTCGCTGACTCTTGCAAATCTTTAAATCGCGTATAGGCCAATGCAAAAACAGTAGTGGCTCTTCCTAATACATCCCAATTTTCTGATGATAATTCGCCCGGTGATACCGCACCCATATAACCACCTGCAAACTTGAGAACATGATAGGTTCGTTCAGGAATTTCTTTGCCATAATAATTTTTTAAACCGCTCGATTTACCGGCACAATAATTAATCCATTCTTTTCTATGATTACCCTTCATCACTATGGATGCTTGCTTTTGCCTGCCTTTATAAAATTTTTGCATTTCCCTACCTACCCATGTTTCACTCAACTGAATTTCCATGTAATCACTCAACAACTTTGCATTTTTCTGTCGCACATCTTTAATAGCATACCAACACTCAGTAATAGTAGGATGTACCAAATAAATAGAACTGGTTTCTAATGCTTCTATTCCCAATGCCCCCATTTCTTTCCGTAATAATTCAGCAACCTCTCTTAATTCATTCGGCTGTTGCATGGCCATACTTTTGGCCCTTACTCTTTCTAAAGCCGCTTCGATCTGGGCCTCTATTGCCTGCGCTTCTACTTTTTGTAAATCGAGGAAGCGGGTATAAGCCTGTTCAAATACGTTCGCAACCCTCTTTAAAATACTGTTTTCTTCATCTGTGAACTTTTTTCCATGATGATTAATGATAAAAATGCTCGTATATTTTGAAACAACAACAGAGCGCGTATATCCTCCGGAGGTTAAAAGTGTTTCTTTTTTTTGCTCAGCGCTAATTTCTGACCAAGGCTTTTGTTGAAATAATTTTTTGAAATAATTAATCTTCTCTTGTTGAGAAAACTCTTCAGAAAAAAATCCTGGTCCTTTCTTAATTCCTTTTATCAAATCTGTACAAAACCTCATTTTAAAATCAGGTACCCATACTTCTTCAGATGTATTGGCTGTACCACCGGAACCCCAGCATCTCAATTCATTTTTAATATCACTATTGATAACAATAAATGACCCGCCAACAATAGAGATCTCAAGATTTATTAACTCGCTATGTACCGTATGAATTACCTGTTGCAATTCTGATGTATGATGCATAGCAAGGCTCTTAGCACGCACTCTTTCTAAAGCCAATTGTATCTGTGCCTCTCTTGCCTGTGCCGTTGCCTGTTCAATATCCAGATAGCAGCGATAAGCTAATTCAAAAACTTTCAAAAAGCGTTTGAATAAATCTGTCTCTTCTTTTCTAAGTGGATAATACGTTGAAATACCCAACGCAACCGGACCCAATGAAAACCAATAATAATTTAGTGAATGGGCTTTCACTAAATATTTATCTGCAAATTGATTCGTTGTTTTTTGATAGGCATACCAGTCTTGCAGCTTTTTACCTTTCATTTGTTCTACAAATTCTTCACTAGGCCCTTTCATCATTTTTTGTGCAAACGCTAATTGAATCTTATGCTTTTTATACTCTACACCTGTGATGAAAGTTTTATTATGCTTAGCATAATACTCATAATTCATGTAAGTGCCCTTGCTTTCATAAAAAATGGCCGTTTGCACATTACGTATTTCTTTTACCCCAAGTATTTTCAGTTGTTCTGAAATGGCTTTGCAGATAAGCAACATGTCGGCTGCTTTGTTCATGCTCATGGCTATAGCCCGAACTCTCTCCAATGCTGCCTCAATTTTTAGCTCGTTATTTTTTCGACTAAGTTCTTCCGTTCTTGCGGCTACTTCTAATTGTAGTTCCTGCATTTTCTTTTCAGCTTCCCTTAAATGAAAAGTATCTTCTGAGCTTGTATCCGTATCAATTTTAGATGCATACAATCCTATAAGTTTCCATTTGTTTTCATAAAACTCGAATACCAAACCAACGGACACCGGCATAACCATTCGCCGGCTCCCCTTTCCAACAGTTACAACAAATTCATCGAAAAAACAGGCCGTATTTTCTCCGGTAAATTTGGGATTATACTTGGTTTTCAATTCAAATTTGAATGCCAATCCTTTTGCTTGCTTTCTACTATTTATTACAATTGTTCGATAATCTTTCTTGGAAAAGACTTTTTCATCTGCCGCAGTTCCAAAGCCGGTTATTGATTCTGATACATATTCATCCGCCCATTTTAAAGGCGCTTTCATATCTATTAGCGTTACGGCTAATACACGCTGATAAGCTATTTTAAGTAGTTGTTTTTTGGTAGGTGTCATTAAAACAATCCTTTTATTACAATTCTCTAATTTATGCTTTATATTTCAGTAAAGTTAATTTCATGTTCAAGCAAATCCTTCTGGCCATTATGGGTCTATCTGCCATCCAATGCAGTATCGCACAGCCTTCAAAAGACTCTACCAACAACGAATTCAACCAATACTTCAAACCGCTGAAATGGCGCAGTATCGGCCCTTTTAGAGGCGGTCGTTCGGTAGCTTCCACGGGTGTTGTAGGTGATATCAACACCTATTATATGGGTAGTACCGGTGGGGGCTTATGGAAAACAGAAGATATGGGTGTCAGCTGGAATAATATTTCTGATGGCTATTTTAAAACAGGCTCTGTTGGCGCTATTGCGGTATCGGAGTCGGATAAAAATGTGGTGTATGTTGGTATGGGCGAGCATGCTGTTCGTGGTGTAATGACGCACCATGGTGATGGTGTATACAAAAGCACCGACGCAGGAAAAACTTGGAAGAAAATAGGTCTTGATCTTACCCAACATATTGCCCGTATCGTTATCGACCCCAAAGATCCTAATATCGTTTTTGTAGCAGCACAAGGTGCCTTATATAGCCCCACTACTGAACGCGGCATTTTCAAATCTACCGACGGCGGTAATACTTGGAAAAAAGTTTTATACATAAACGATAAAACAGGTTGTGCCGAATTATCAATGGATATGAATAACCCGCGTATTCTTTATGCTGCTATGTGGGAGCATGGAAGGCTCCCATGGAAAGTTATCAGTGGCGGACCGGGAAGCGGTTTGTACAAATCTACCGATGGTGGCGAAAGCTGGGAGCAAATGAAATCAGGCCTTCCAAAAGAAATGGGTAAAATGTCGATCTCCGTTTGTAGGTCTAATTCCGAAAAAGTATACGCACTCATCGAAAGTGATTTTGAAAAAGAAGCAGGTGGTTTATATGTTTCTAATGACGCCGGAAAAAATTGGTCGCAGGTAACCAATGATCACAGACTTATTCAACGCGCCTGGTATTATATTGAACTATTTACCGATCCACAAAATGATCAAACAATTTATGTAATGAGCGCACCGGCACTTCGCTCTACAGACGGAGGTAAAACTTGGAGCACTATTAATACCCCACATGGAGATCATCACAATTTATGGATCAATCCTCTCAACTCCAATAACATGATCGCCTCCGATGATGGCGGCGCTTCCATTAGTTTTAATAAAGGCAGAAGCTGGAGCTCTCAACAAAATTTGCCCACCGCGCAATTCTATCGTATCAATGTAGACAATCAATTTCCCTACCGTATTTATGGTGGTCAGCAAGACAATACATCGGTAAGTATTGCGAGCAGAAATATCAGTGGGGGCGGCATCACCGTTGCCGATTGGACCCCTTCTGCCGGAGGCGAAAGTGCGTTCTTAGCTTTTAACCCCGATAGCCCACGTTATGTATTGGGTGGTAGTTATCAGGGTACTATTGAAGTGCTGGATACCAAAACAAAATCGGCTTACAGCATCATGGCAGCACCCATTCAATATTTAAGCATGGATGCCAAAGACATGAAGTATCGTTTTAATTGGAATGCACCCATTATATGGAGTAAACATGAGCCTAATACTTTTTATCATGGTGGCCAGCTACTATTGAAAACTACAGATATGGGTAGAAATTGGACGGAAGTATCACCCGATCTTACCCGCAACGAAAAAGACAAACAAGGAAGACCGGGAGTACCCTTTACCAATGAAGCCGTGGGTGCGGAAAATTATGGAACGTTGAGTTATATACTCGAGCACCCCAATGAAAAAGGGGTGATCTATACCGGCAGCGATGATGGGGTTGTTTCTCTTACCAGAGATGGCGGCAAAACATGGAAAAATATAACACCTGCCGGGTTAGCAGAATGTTTGATCAATGCTATTGAAGTATCTCCCTTTGATAACGCTACCGCTTATATTGCTACTACACGTTATAAATTCAACGACCATAAACCGGGGTTATATAAAACAACGGATTACGGAAAAAGCTGGACAAAAATAGATAACGGTATTCCGAATAATGCGTTTACACGTGTGGTACGTGAAGATGCAGTTGTGAAAGATTTATTGTTTGCAGGTACTGAATTAGGCCTCTATATTTCTTGGAATGGAGGTAAAAATTGGAGCCCTTTTCAACTCAACCTACCCATTACGCCGATCACCGATCTTAAAATTCATCAGGATAATTTAATAGCGGCAACATCAGGTCGTGCTTTTTGGATTTTAGATGATTTGGGTTTGATACGCCAATACAAAAAAGATACGAGCTTCAAAGTATTTCAACCCGCCAATAATTATATTACCAATAGCTACTCCGAATTAGATGCATCTAACAGTTCCTTTACCGGAGCTAATCGTTTTCGTGGCGTAAATGCACCATCAGGAATTGTTTGCTATTATCAACTACCTGCAACAAAAGAAACAGATACGGTGAGTTTGACCATTACCGACAGTAAAGGAAATTTTGTTCGAAGCTTTTCTTCCGTTCCCACAAAAAAGAACCTAGACTATGATGGTGCACCTCCGGCAGATCCTTTATTAACCAAACAAAAAGGATTGAATCGTTTTGTTTGGGATATGTTATACCCAACCATGAGTGGGGTGCCAAATGTATACGTAGAAGCCGGATACCTTGCCCACAAAGCATCTCCGGGTAAATATACGTTTACTTTTCGAGTGGGTAATCAGCAACAACAAACTACGGCCAACATACTATTCAATCCTTTATACAATTTTACAGCTGCAGATTATGAGCAATATCATCAACATTTACAAGCTGTTGAAACCACGCTTACTACGATGCACGATATGGTAACTATGCTTTATAGTAAGCAAGAACAACTAGAAGCAGTATTAAAAAATATTCCTTCAGATGAAAAATACAAATCGGTTAAAGCCGCCGGCGAGCAATTGCTAAAGAAAATGAAAGCATGGGATGAAGATATGGTTCAGCGTAAATCGAAAGCCTATGATGATGCAGAAAATTTTCCGAATAAATTCACTGCCAACTATCTGTTTTTAATTAATCAAATGCTGCAGGATTTACCAATAGTAACCACTGCGGCAAAGAACAGAGTAAAAGAAATGAATGCTACTTGGTCAACACTTAAATCAACAGCAGATGATATATTAAATAAAGAAATACCCGCATTCAACAAATTATGTTGGGACGCGGGTATTGGAGCTATTTGGGTTACTTCTTCAATCTCTCATCAAACAACTTCAAAATTCTTTTATACTCATCCGTCCAGCTGCTGGGCTCTACAAAACCATGATCTTCTACAGGATATACAGCCAACTCCCAATTATCTTTTCCTAACTCAATCAATTTTTGGGAAAGCCTAACCACATCTTGGAAATGAACATTCACATCTACCATACCATGGCACATCAATAAATAATTTTTGAGTCCACTCGCAAAATTGATAGGCGATGATTTAGCGTAGGCGATACTATCATTCACGGGCTCATTTAAAATATTAGCTGTATACCCATGATTATAATGTGCCCAATCTGTAACCGGCCGCAATGCAGCACCCGCTTTAAACACATCAGGTGTAGTGAACATGGCCATAAGTGTAATAAAACCACCATAACTTCCACCATATAAACCAATACGGGCCGGATCTATACCATAGTTCTTTACTAAATAATCTGCAGCATCTACATGATCCGATAAATCCTTCCCTCCCATATGTCTGTAAATACCCGTACGCCAATCTCTGCCATAACCACTACTCGCGCGGTAGTCAATATCGATCACTGTATATCCTTTATCTGCTAATAAATTATTGAACATATACTCGCGGAAATAACTGCTCCACCAATAATGTACATTCTGCAAATAACCGGCACCATGTACAAAAAATACGGCAGCTCCATTTTTCTTATCTGCAGCAGGCTCATAAATACGCGCATAAATAGTAGCACCGTCACGCGCAGGAATACCTACTATTTTAGCTTCTTTCCAAGGGTACGCTTTAAACTCCTCACTCATAGCCATAGTTGTAACCTGTTGCGGCTTTTTACCCGGGGCGTTTTCTTGGATATATAATTCCCATGGTTTGTTGATATAAGAATATCTATACGCAATCCATTTTTCATCACCACTCATCGATACCTCATAACCCCCGTCCATACTAGTGATGCGTTCTTTAGCACTACCATCCAGCTTCATTCGATACCAATGCTGTTTACCGGGGTGTGTTTCATTGGTAAGTAAATACCAATACTGTTTGTTTTTGCTTAACGCCAGATCCTGCACTTCGTAATTGCCACCGGTAAGTGCTTTTTTAGTTTTTGTGTTGATATCGTACACATATAGATGAGAATAGCCGGTAGCTTCGCTCTGAAAATAAAAACTGGTATTATTTATCCATCCAATTTTTGCGCCGAAAGCACCAACGCCCGGTCCGCCGATCCAAGCATTATCGTGTTGACGATCGAGCAATATTAATTTTCCGGAAGCAGCATCTAGCTGCATGATCCATCGATCTTTATTATCCTGCGAACGAATGTCAACAATAGCAAAAGTGCCTGCATCATTCCAATATGGCCCATTGATGTTCACTCCACGAACGGGCGCTTTTTTTCCTTCATATTTTTTTGGATAGTCTTTTGCATAATCCGGCAAATCAATTATACCGGGTATCGAATCAACAGTCACTAATATCAATGTGTCTTTTTGTTTGTCCCATACATAGAAATCAGATTTGCCCAAAGGATTACCCACTTTGGTTCTACCGGGAATATCAGTAGTATATCCACTCTCTGTTACATAATCAGGAACAATAGTGTTTTTACCCGAAGTTGGTGGCTGAAATAAACGATAGGTTATAAAACGTGCATCCGGACTAATCTGCAAGCCTTGCAGGATTTTTTCTCCAATGCCGATTGTTCTGAGCGTATCATTAAACTTTGGCGCTGTTTTGTTAAAAGCATCGCGTTTTTCTCTTTTATCTTTCCTTTCTTTTAATACCTGAAAAATGGAAAGCTGTTGCTGTTGAAGCCATCCATCTTGGGTTTGTGTAGAAGCAGCAGTATTAGCAGCAGCCAATGCACTACGTGTAATATTGGTGAGCTGAAGGGTAATACCTGTTTTTGTATGCCATCCGAATAGATTATTATTTTTTGAATACGCTATCCACTCATCATTCATAATAAACTTAGGTGATGATTCAACCTCTTCTGTTTGTGTAACACGTAGTGTTTTGTTGGTTTTGATGTCAACCCAATACAAATCGCCACGAAACACATATACCATTTGAGTTCCGGCAACATTATATACACCATTATTGATAGCGTTTATTTTAGCAATATCCCAAGGGTTTGCTTTTTGTGGCGCCGTTGCACCCAACGTATAACTGTATAATGAATCTGAAATATTTTTTTGCGGATTCCAATTAAAGAAAACCGTTTTATTGTCGCTGCTCCAAAATACATTTGATGGAGAAGTGCCCATCCAGCGTGTGTCGGCCATAATTTTTTCAACTGTAAGTTGGGCATGCGTAGTTACTACAACCAACAAAGTAATAGCAAGCAATATCTTTTTCATAGCAGTTATTTGAGCTATAAATCTATTGCAAAGCGCCGACTATAAAAAAGAACTGCTTGCTATTTATATGAACGGGTGAAAATAATGCTGACTATAATTTAAATCCAATAGAAACAAAAAAGGTTCTTCCGTCTGCAGGCATTGCACCCGGACCGGGATAACCCCCTGCTCTTCTGGTAAAATATCGTGCATCAAAAATATTGTTTAATCCGGCTTTTATATGCAGCTGTTTTGAAAACTTATAGGTTGCTGTAAGGTCGGTAACCGAATACGAGGGAATGAGCCCGGTATTTCCATTGGAAGAGGCAGCAACTGTGTTATTTGCATCGCTAAATGTTTCTCCTACATAACTCAGTTGCGCCGTTAGTAAGAGCCCTTTATATCCTGCTGTTATGCCCCCTCTGAAAATAGTTTCGGGTGCATTTTCCACGCGCTTATCTTTTGTGTTAGCATCTTTATGATCGCCACTGTATCTGGCATCAGTATAAGCATAAGAACCAAAAATAATAAGGTCGGTATTTGCATTTCGGTTAAATATTTTGATAGGGTTGAATTCTACATAACCTTCAAAGCCTTTACTGGTGCTGGCTCCCACATTGGTAATGAGCCTGTAGTTCGCGCCTGTTGGTGTGATAGTGCCCACCCTGTTATTATATTGTAAGTAAAACAAACTAAGATCAAATTGAACAATATTATACAGCTTCCCTCTATATCCTAGGTCTATATTATATCCTTTTGCATCTTTCAAATCAGGATCAACCATATCGGTGGTAGGTGGGGCTTGTAGGTTCGCAAATTGTATGGGTCTATATGCTTGTGAAATATTTCCATATAATTCGGTGAACTTATTAAAATGATATTCTGCCCCAATTCCTCCTAACAAAAAGCTTCGGCTTCTTGTAATATCTTGTAAAATTATTTCTGCACCGCCCGGCGTGAAGCCATTTCTACCTGCAGCCGATCCTTCCAGCCATTCATATCGAACACCCGGAATAACCAAGAGCCGATCATTGATGCGCAATATTGTTTCTGCAAAAGCAGCAGCATTCTTTGAGTTGAATCTAATATCTCGTGGGTAAGGGTCTGATACGGTTACATCATAATTGGTGCCGGTAGTTCCTTTTCCATCGGCCTGCCGGGTAGTAGTACCTGTATATAATCGAATACCGGCAGATAGGTTATTATTCATTTTGCCTAATCTATAATTAGTAATAATCCTACTTTCAAATCCATAGTTTCTATATTGATCGAGGTTAACAACGCGGTTATTATAGGTTAAGGTAGCAGGATTGATACTGTCTTTGGTTGTTATCGATTGCAGAAAACCAACGCTGTTTCTATCGCCAATAGTACCAAATAATTTGGTATTGATTCTTGTGTTTTCGTTGATTTGATAGTTAGCAATAAGTGCCGGTGTGGTCCAGGTAATATCAAACCAATTCCTACTTCTAAAACTTTGTTGTGCATTTTCCTGTATTTGCGCATCCGTTAAGCCTCCGGGTTGCTGGCTGTGCATGTTGGAGCGCATGATTTCTGCCGTTAGAGAAAACTTAGGACTAAAGGTATAGGTAACCGTTGCAAATCCTGCATCCGTAGCATAGCGACTGTTTTCTCTCCAACCATTTCCATTTCTATGATCAAAGAAAGAATAATAATTTAGTTTTCCTTTTTTACCGCCGATAGCGTTGTAGCTATTAAATAGTGCATTACTGCCAATTGTTTGCTGAGATTCTATTTCAATCTCTTTATTAATATCACTGCCGTTACGCAAAATATAATTTACTAAACCACCAAATTGTGGACCGTATTGCAACGCTCCTTGTCCGCGTACAATTTCAATTCTTTGTACTGCTTGCAATTGTGGATTATAGTAAGCTTCCGGATAACCAAATGGATCTGCTGCAATATCATATCCATTTTGTCGCACATTAAATTCCCAACTTCTGTTAGGACTCAAGCCGCGCGCAGCTATGCCAATTTGAATACCACTAGGATCGCTTTCCCAAATATGTATACCCGGAACTTTTGCCAATACTTGTCGCATATTATTGGTTACTACATTACCTTGTACATTATCTAATACGATCAGTGCATTTTTTTTACCTGCATAAATATTGGTACCAACAATCTGGGGCATTTGTTGATAATCACTTTTACTGTTTTTTCCAACTACTGTAATATCAGGTAAATAAGAAGTAGCGGTTGTGTCGCCCGAAGGAGTTTTAGTTTTTGTTTGTGCTTGTGTTGTGCCCAACACCAGAAAGCTGATAATGGTAATTATTTTTTTTGTTTCCATGTGAATGTTTGAGGCTGCAAATTGCTTTGCATAAGAGCATTATGCCTTACGCAAATGGAAATTGCATTTACACATTCAGGAAAAATATATCGCCTAGTAAATTTTATTTATAATAATTATTCTCTTCAATATAAGCTCTAACCTTATCGGGTACTAAATAGCGAATGGTTTTGCCTGCTTTAAGTGTTTCTCTAATATAGGTTGCAGATATGGTAAGTTGCGGAGCATCCAACAGGTTGAGTTTTGTACCGTGTGTTTCTATGATCGGAAAACCTGGGCGAGTATATACGATGAAAGAATAAGATGAAATAAGAATATCTGCGTTTTTCCATTTAGGTAAGTTTTGAAAACCATCACTACCCATTAATATAGCAAACTCGTGTTGCGGATATTTTTCTGTTAGATATGCTAATGTATCTATTGTATAAGATGGCCGAGGTAATTTGAATTCAATATCTGATACTTTTAATCTTGGATCATCTTCAACGGCTAATCGAACTAAATGCAGCCTATCGTATTCATTAAGCAAACTGGCTTCTGTTTTAAAGGGGTTATGGGGAGAAACAATAAACCATACCTGTGAATAATCGGTATAGTTGGCCACATGAGAAGCAATGATTAAATGGCCTGAATGAATGGGATTAAAAGAGCCAAAATAAAGCGCAATTTTCATCTAAAATGTTGGTAGTCAATTATTTATGAGTTTTCCGGCTCTATAAAGATACTACTTGCTTCACTTAAACGCAAGCTAAGCGTATAACCGGATACCGATATGGAGATAGGATCACCAAGCGGGGCTATTTGTTCTACTTTAACACATTCTCCCGGTATACAGCCCATTTCCATGAGCTTTATAAAGATCTCATCTTTTTCAAAAGAATTGATAATACCTTGTTCTCCGGCTTCTAATTCAGACAATCGCTTCATTGGTTCTGTTAATTCTGCAAAGGTAAACAGCACCGCATTGGTTTTGTTACGAATTTTGGAGTAATGCAAAACAAACAGGTTTATTTTCATTATGCCGATGCAAAGCCGCTTTTCTCGAATAAGCGATTATTGCAGGGTTTTATTCCGGTCATTTTTAAAAAAGAGGGTAAAAAACTAGAAAGCCTTTCTTTCATCTTTTGTTCCGATAATTACTTGTTGGAAATCAATAAACAATTTTTAAACCACGATTATTATACGGATATAATCAGTTTCGATTTATCGGAACCCAGGTCGGCATTGATTTCAGGAGAAATATATATCAGTGTAGATAGGGTTAAGGAGAATGCTAAAGACATGAAAATTTCTTTTGAAGAAGAAATGAAAAGGGTGCTTTTCCACGGAACCCTTCACTTATGCGGATATCGCGATAAGAAAAAAGCTGATGTACAACAGATGCGGGCTAAAGAGGATGAATATTTAAAATTATTTGAAAAATATATAGGTTGATGCTATTGAGAATTAGTAAACTTCTATTTTTTGTTTTTTTTCTGCAATCTTTCGTCAACTCCCAAGAAATTGGTTCCGTAGATTTCGAGGATCGTCCATTTCAATTACTAATTAAAAAAAGAGCCTTTATCTTAGAAAGCTTACAAGATTATGAGGCCTATAAAATTGCTTTACCTGAAGAAAAAGAATTTATTTACTGGACCAACCACGCCCGTTTATTTCCACAAAGTTTTAGAGATAGTATACTTGTCCCCTTTTTGGAACTACAACCTAAATTAAAAGGATCTTATGCCAGCTCCCTTCTGAGAGATTTATCTGATCAGAAGCCTTTACCTTTTTTAGAGCCCTATGCCTTATTAACAGAAACGGCTAGGGCACAGGCTACCGACTTAGCTCGGCTCAAGAACGGAACTCTCAGTCACAAATCTTCAAGCGGACAAACCTTTTCCAATAGAATGAAAAGCAAGGGAATAAAATATTGTTATGCTGAGAATATAGCCGAATCACCCCAAAATAGCTTGGTAGCTCTTTTATTATTATATCTGGATATTAATGTACCCGGTCTCGGTCACCGTTTAAATCTCTTCAATCCTAGTTATACCCAAATGGGGGTGGGGGTATCTAAGCGAACCAACCAGCAATTAGTAGTTGTACAAGATTTTGCATGTACACAATAAATGTTCCACGAATCACCTTTTGTTCCACCCCGGAACAATTTAGAATGTTCCACGAATCACATCTGTCTTCGGGGTTGATCGTTTCTTATCTTCAAACTGGTTTTTGGAAGCAAGACCAAGTTTAAAAGGCAAACAGAATATCCTTTCCCTAGCGTCTTTGCGTCTTAGCGATTCACTTTTATGGTTGTAGCAGAAATAAACACAAAGGCGCTAAGAGGCAAATAAGAACCATTCACAAATTCTCGAGATGTACCCGGAAAACAAAGAACTAGTCCATCTATCCTATACCCTTTACCTCATAGCTTATAGCTTGCCGCTTTTACCTTACCCCATACACCCTATCTTTGCATTATGTTCCCAAATTATGATGTAATTATAGTTGGCGCCGGTCATGCCGGATGTGAGGCAGCTGCTGCCGCAGCAAACCTTGGCAGCAAAGTATTGCTGATTACAATGAACATGCAAACAATTGCCCAAATGAGCTGCAACCCGGCAATGGGGGGCATAGCAAAAGGACAAATTGTACGTGAGATAGATGCCATGGGTGGGTATAGCGGTATCGTTACAGATTTGAGTACTATCCAATTTAGAATGTTGAATAGGAGTAAAGGGCCGGCTATGTGGAGCCCCCGTGCCCAAAACGATCGGATGCTCTTTGCCGCCAAGTGGCGCGAAATGCTCGAACGTACACCGAACGTAGATTTCTATCAGGATATGGTGCAATCTATCATCATTAAAAACGGGAAAGCCTGTGGTGTAATTACCGGTCTCGGACATGAAATAAAATCAGAGGCTGTTGTTGTAACCAGTGGAACTTTTTTAAACGGTGTGATACATATTGGTGAAAAAAAATTTGGCGGTGGAAGAGTAGCTGAAAAAGCAGCCACCGGAATTACAGAACAGCTTGTAGCTTATGGTTTTGAAAGCGATAGATTAAAAACCGGAACACCCCCCAGAGTAGATGGCCGAAGCTTGGATTATACCAAAATGGAGGAACAAAAAGGGGACGAATATATTACTGGTTTTTCTTATATGAATATTCCTTTGGTAAAGCCCGAAAAACAAAGAAGCTGTTTTATTACTTATACGAATACAACCGTTCACGATTTGTTGAAAACGGGCTTCGATAGAAGTCCCATGTACCAAGGAAGAATTGAAGGGGTGGGTCCGAGATATTGTCCTAGCATTGAAGATAAAATCAGCCGATTCGCAGATAGAGATCGTCACCAATTATTTGTGGAGCCCGAAGGCTGGAACACGGTTGAAATATATGTAAATGGTTTTTCTACTTCATTGCCCGAAGAAGTACAAAACGAAGCACTCAGGAAAGTTCCGGGATTTGAAAATGTAAGGATATTTCGTCCGGGCTACGCAATTGAGTACGATTACTTTATGCCAACTCAATTAACACATGCCCTCGAAACCAAACTAGTGAGTCACTTATTTTTTGCGGGTCAAATAAATGGTACAACCGGATATGAAGAAGCGGCTTGTCAGGGTTTAATTGCAGGTATCAATGCACACCAAAAAGTTAACCATAAAGAGCCATTCGTACTACAAAGAAGTGAGGCCTATATGGGTGTCTTAGTAGACGACTTGATTAATAAGGGCACCGATGAGCCCTACAGAATGTTTACAAGTAGAGCAGAATTTAGAACCTTACTGCGCCAAGATAACGCTGATCTTAGATTAACTAAAAAAAGTTACGAACTTGGGTTAGCCAGTAAGGAAAGGCTGGATCAGGTAGAAAGAAAAATAGCAGAAGTAGCATTGGTAAAAAATATTCTGATAGAATCCAGCATCGACCCGGAAGATATTAACTCCTATTTTGAAACAATACAATCAGCGGCGCTCACCGAAAAGCAAAAAGCTTCTAAAATTATTCTTCGTCCTAATGTAAGCGTAGCCGCGCTGAAAGATGCAGTACCGTCTTTAGCAGAAAAACTTGAAAATATTCCATCAGAAAGTATTGAACAGGCCGAAATTCAAATTAAATATGAGCGCTATATAGAAAAGGAGTACCAGCTCGTTGAAAAAATGAGCGAGTTAGAGCACATGCGCATTCCGGCTAATTTTGATTACAAGAAATTGACAGCCTTATCTAACGAAGCTGTTCAAAAGCTGAGTAAAATAAAACCGGAAACACTGGGTCAGGCAAGTAGAATTAGTGGTGTAAACCCAAGTGATGTGCAAATATTGATGGTATACATGGGAAGATAACTTATCTCCGAAACCCCCTACAACTTCATTACATTTTAAGGTCATTTCTCCCTACTTCATCCATTCATCACTTAATTCGCAAATTATTTCTGCCTGCAGATAGTTCTCTGTAGCTTTAGAGACTCTTCCTAAACCAAAACATATGAGAAAATTTAAGCTGTTGTTTTCGGGCTTGTTATTAGCAACCATGCTACAAGCTCAGGAAACCTTTCCGGTAAATGGAGTAGCCGATAAGCGAGATGGTTACTACGCATTTACAAATGCCACTATTGTAAAAGATGCACAAACCACATTACAAAATGCCACACTTATTATTAAGGATGGCAAAATCGCTAGTGTGGGTACAGGAATTAGCATTCCTAAAGAAGCAGTAATAGTAGATTGCAAAGACAAATTTATTTATCCATCATTTATAGATATCTATACCGATTATGGTATGCCACAACCGCAACGTCAAGCGGGTGGTCAGGGTGCAGGTGGAGGTCAGCCTAATCTTGCCCAGCTCGCCGCTGCATTCGGCCTAGGTGGCCCACAGGCTGCTCCGGCGCAAAAAGGAGTAATGGGTTGGAACCCTGCTATTAAGCCGGAGGTCGACGCCATTCGTTTATTTGGCGTAGATGATGCCAGGGCCAAACCGCTAAGAGAGGCAGGATTTGGAACCGTACTTACACACCAAAAAGATGGTATCATAAGAGGTACAGGTGCCCTAGTAACATTGGCAAACGCAAAAGACAACTTTGTAATTGTAAAAGAAAAAGCTAGCGCCAACTTATCCTTCAACAAAGGAACATCTACAGTTGCTTACCCCTCTTCCATGATGGGTAATATTGCTTTGCTAAGACAAACTTATTATGATGCAGCATGGTATAAGTCGAATCCGGAAGCTGCCAAAAAAGAAGGTATTAACTTAAGTTTGAAAACCTTCAATGACAATCAATCACTGCCTCAAATTTTTGATGCACAAGATCGCGGTATTGACTTATGGAATGTGATGCGTGCCGATAGAATAGGCGATGAGTTTGGTGTACAATATATTATTAAAGCCACCGGTAGAGAATATCAGCGTATTAAAGAAGTAGCTGCTACAAAAGCGCCACTTATCGTTTCCGTTAACTTTCCACAAGCACAGGATGTAGAAGATCCTAACGATGCTAGATTGGTTTCTTTAGCCGATATGAAAGCTTGGGAACTAGCGCCTACCAACCCGGCCGCTATAGAAAAAGCAGGAATTCCATTTTGCTTAACTGCAGCTGATTTGCGCGACCCAAAAACATTTTTATCCGCAGTAAGAAAAGCTATTGAATATGGTTTAACAGAGAAGGCTGCCATAGAAGCGCTTACAAAAAATCCCGCAACCTGGTTAGGGGTTTATGATAAAGTAGGGAGCATCGAAGCCGGTAAAATAGCCAACTTTGTAATTACCAATGCACCCGTTTTTTCTGAAAAAGCATCCATTTTACACAACTGGGTTAATGGCGAAAAATATGCCGTTAAAGAAGACGCCTGGTATTCTATTGCCGGTACTTATAATTTAATAGTAAATACTATAGCCGGTCCGCAAGCTTTAACACTCGATGTAAAATCAACTAATAGTGCTTCTCTCATTCTTGGGAAAGACACATTAACCCCTCGCTTTAGCTATGACGGAAAATCAGTAAAAATCGGTTATTCAGCAAGTATGCGCGCCAGAAGAGGTGCAGGTATGCCGAATAATGCGAATATGCAAGCCATGATGGGAGGGGCAGGAGCCGCTACTTTACCGGCTAATGCAACCAAACTAAGTGGTTTTAACAATGGTGGTATATGGAATGGTACCGGTGTAGATTCATTAGGTAATCTGCTTACCTGGAGTGCTACTCCTATTGCTTTAACCGTAGCTAAAGCAGATAGCGTGAAAACAAAACCGGTACCTAAGTTAAATGGTACATTGTATCCGTTCACTGCTTTTGGAAACAGTGATAGCTCTTTACCAAAACAAGAAACCGTTCTCTTTAAAAACGCAACCGTATGGACTAGTGATAAAGAAGGAAAATTGGAGGGTGCAGATGTATTAGTGAAGAATGGAAAAATTGCTAAGGTTGGTAAAAACTTAAGCGATGCCGGTGCTCGTATCATTGATGCAACAGGCAAACATTTAACGGCCGGTATTATCGATGAGCACTCCCATATCGCTTCGGCCTCTACCAATGAAGGCGGACAATCAGTAACATCTGAAGTACGAATTAAAGACAATTTAGATCCTGATGATATTAATATCTATCGTCAACTAAGCGGAGGCGTTACAACCTCTCATATTTTACATGGCTCTGCTAATACTATTGGCGGACAAACACAGTTAATTAAACTCCGTTGGGGAGCAGATGATGAAGGACTGATGTTTAAAAACTGGGATCCTTTTATCAAGTTTGCTTTAGGCGAAAATGTAAAACGTTCTTCTTCTACACAAGGTAATACCAGATTTCCCGATACTAGAATGGGTGTGGAGCAAGTGTTGATCGATGCCTTTACAAGAGCTAAAGCATATGATACAGAGTGGAAAGAAGCTGAAGCCAATAATAAAAAAAAGGGCGCAACCCCTGTTGTTGTGAGAAGAGATCTTGAATTAGATGCCTTAGCAGAAATTATCAATAAGAAAAGATTTATTACTTGTCACAGTTATGTTGCCAGTGAAATCATAGGAACCATGAGGGTTGCAGAGCGTTTTGGTTTCCGAATCAACACGTTTACCCATATTTTGGAAGGATATAAAGTAGCCGATAAAATGAAAGAACATGGGGCTAATGCATCTACGTTCTCAGATTGGTGGGCATATAAAAACGAAGTGCAAGATGCCATTCCATATAATGCAGCCATCATGCAGAAAGTAGGATTAAATGTAGCCATCAATTCAGATGATGCAGAAATGGCGCGCCGCCTAAATCAGGAAGCAGCCAAGAGTGTAAAATACGGTGGTATCAGTGAAGAAGATGCGCTTAAAATGGTTACTATCAACCCGGCTAAAATGCTACACGTAGATGATAGGGTTGGTAGCATTAAAGAAGGTAAAGATGCAGATCTTGTTTTGTGGAGCGATAATCCATTAAGCATATATGCAAAATCATTGTACACTATGGTTGACGGAACCATTTACTTCGATCGTGAAAAAGATGCTGAAATGAGAAAACAAGTTAAAGCAGAAAGAACTAGACTGATAGGAAAAATGATTGGCGAGAAAAGATCCGGCTCACCGGTTCTACCATTTACTCCAAGCTATAAATATATCAGTACCTGTTTAGATCATGGTCATAAACTAGGCATCTTGGAAGTAGATTTGGAAGATGTAATACTAAATTCTGATAACCACTAAAATTTATAATCATGAAAAAATCAATTAATATTCTAAGTGGTTTATTACTGTTTGCTACTGCTATTTCCGCACAAGAAACAGTATACCCTGCCAAAGCGCAGAAAGGATTAGCATTTATTAAAAATGGTACCCTACATGTAGGTAACGGAACCGTTATTGAGAATGCTACCGTAAAAATTCAAAATGGAAAAATTGAAGAGGTAGGCACTAACATTGCTATACCCGCAGATAATGTAGCCGTATATGATGCCAAGGGTAAACATATCTATCCGGGATTAATTTTACCGGCTTCTACATTGGGTTTACAGGAAATTAGCGGCATCCGTTCATCTTCAGATTTTCAAGAAATAGGAGAAGTGAATCCCAGTGTTCGCTCCATTGTTGCCTATAATGCTGATTCAAAAATTACTAACACCCTTCGTTCAAATGGTATCTTGCTTGCCCATACTGCTCCCGTAGGATCCTTAGTTGGCGGCACTTCCAGCATTGTTCAACTGGATGCCTGGAATTGGGAAGATGCAGCATATCGTTTGGATATGGGTATGAATTTATACATGCCCAGCTTATTAGGCAGACCCGGAGGAAGGTTTGCAGCACTATTTGCACAGTTCTTTACACAACAAGGAGATCCTACAAAAGAGGCCTTGGATAAATTAGAAACGGTTAAAACTTTTTTCCGTGAGGCAAAAGCCTATGCCCAAACCGAGCAAAAAGTTCCGAACTTAAAGTTTGAAGCAGCAAAGCCTTTGTTTGCAAAAAAACAAAAGCTTTTTGTACACTGCAACCAGGTAAAGCAAATGCTATTAGCTATCGACTTTGCCAAAGAATTCGGATTTGATGTTGTTTTGGTGGGCGCATCAGAAAGTTGGCAAATTGCAGACTTGTTGAAGCAAAATAATATTGGCGTTATTCTTACACAATCACATAACCTGCCAACACTCGACGACGACGATGTAGATCAGCCATATAAAGCAGCGGCAGCACTTCAAAAAGCAGGTGTTAGTTTTTGCATCAATGATGATGATTCACAAAATAGGGGAAGAAATCTGGCATTTAATGCCGGTACCGCTGTTGCATATGGTCTTACAAAAGAAGAAGGGCTAACCGCAATCACACTTGGTGCCGCTAAAGTATTAGGTATTGATGACGTAACCGGTTCTATAGAAAAAGGGAAGGACGCAAATATTGTAATCAGTACAGGAGATATTTTAGATATGAAGAGCAGTATTATTACCGATGCTTTTATACAAGGAAGAAAAATTGTATTGGATGATAAACACAAACAATTATACGAAAGATATAAAGCTAAATACAACATAAAATAGCAAATGCTTTTTTGTTAGAAACCCTTCTAAAAAATTAGAAGGGTTTCTTTTTTTAGACGCTATAGTATTCCTTTAACAAATATTTTTGAAGTACTCTTACATCTTTTTTCCGTTCGGCACCTCTTAATACCGATTATAAAGCTTTAACGTTTTTCGCATTGTATACTTGTAACATTTTTACAAGCACAACGATTAAGTATAAAGAATCCCTTAAAAAATCGGAATGAAACTGCTTACAACATTTCTATATATTACATTATTTGTTTCGGAAATACATGCACAACATGATTCTCTTCAACATAAAAAGCTGATTGCTACACGCACAACAGGAAAGATTAAAATAGACGGGGTGTTAAATGATGAGGCCTGGAAATTAGCACCTATTGCAACGGATTTTGTAGAATGGAGGCCATCGTTTGGCTTAAAGGAGGATCCCGCCAATAGAACAGAAATCCGAATTTTGTACGATAATGAAGCTATTTACATTTCAGGTTATGTTCACGAAACCAGTGTTGATAGCATTACAAAAGAGCTTGTAGGTCGTGATGTGGTTGGCGTGAATGATTTTGTGGGTATTATATTTGATACCTACCACGATAAAATAAATGGATTTGGTTATTACGTAACACCACTTGGCGAACAATTTGATGCCAAATACTCTTCTGATGGTGAAGACGGGAGCTGGAATAGTGTGTATGAAACCAATTCAAAAATTGTGAACGACGGTTGGGTTTTTGAAATGCGTATCCCATACGCCGCTATTCGTTTTAGTAACAAAAAAATTCAGGATTGGGGAATTAATATTACAAGACGCCGCAATAAAAGTGGAAAGCAATTAATGTGGAATCCGGTTGACCCAAAAATCGGAGGGAACTTTTTAGCGCAATTTGGAACCTTTAGTGGGTTGCAAGACATTAAAGCACCCATTCGCTTATCGCTCTCTCCCTACCTGTCTACCTACGCCAATCATTATCCTTATAATACGCCGGGTATAAACAATACGGCAACCTCTATAAATGGAGGAATGGATGTAAAATATGGAATTAACCAAGCATTTACATTGGATATGACCTTGATACCCGATTTTGGTCAGGTTCAAAGTGATAACCAGGTTTTAAACTTAACCCCTTTTGAAGTTCGCTATAACGAAAACAGAAGTTTTTTTACCGAAGGCACTGAATTATTTGGAAAAGGAAATCTATTTTATAGCAGGCGTATCGGCGGGCAACCGCTACATTACAACGAGGTACAATCGCAATTGCTACCCGGCGAAACAATTGCTAAAAACCCCTCCGAAACAAAGCTCATCAATGCAAGCAAAATTAGTGGTAGAACTCAATCGGGTTTAGGGATTGGTTTCTTCAATGCAATTATCAGTCCCCAATATGCTGTCATAGAAAAAGATGGAAAAGAGAGTAGAAAAATTGAAACAAATCCTCTAACTAACTATAATATTCTTGTATTTGATCAAACCTTAAAAAATAATTCTAGCGTATCCTTTATCAATACGAATGTTACCCGAGCCGGCACAGCTTACGATGCTAATGTAACAGCAGGTTTATGGGATCTTTATTCAAAAGGAAATAAATGGAATTTTTCGGGTAAAACAGCCGTTAGTCAATTACTTGGGTATAATGGTCCCGGACAAAATGAAAACGGTTATGCACATAGCCTTACGTTCGCGAAAAGAAGTGGCCGTTTTAATTTTGAGATTTCTCAAGACTTTGCCGACAATAAATACAGCCATAACGATATGGGTTATTTTACCAATAACAACTTTATGGACAACTATTTTTGGATGGGTTATCGTTGGTTAGAGCCGAAGAAATGGTATAATAGAATAAATGTAAATATGAATGGGGGTGTTTCTATGCGCTATAAGCCCTGGGATTTTCAAAATAGTTGGATGAATGCAAATGTTAATGGACAATTCAAAAATTTATGGTGGGCGGGTGTGAACCTTAATGCAAATGCTTTTGAAAATAATGATTTTTATGAGCCCCGCGTAGAGGGGAAAGTATTTCGGCGACCCGCTTCGTTGGCGCATGGCTTCTGGGTTGAAACTAACCGTGCTAAAAAATATTCTGCATCTATTGAGTTTTTCAATCGCTTTAGTAATCGCTATGGTAGCAACGGTCAAGATTATTCTATCCGTAACCAATATCGCTTTAACCAAAGGCTTACATTAAGTATAAATAGTTCCTTACAATTACGTAACAACAATCTTGGCTATGCAACAATGTATAATAATGACAGTATCATATTTGCACTAAGAAAAAGAATTACTATTGAAAATGTTTTTAATGCAAAATATAATTTCAACAATAAAATGGGTATTACTTTTCGTGCGAGGCATTACTGGAGCAGGGTAAACAACAATGCCTTCTTCAGCCTACAGAACGATGGTGGATTAATGCCTATTCCCGGGGGAATTGATAGAGATGTGAATTTCAATGTAAACTACTTTAACATAGATATGGTATATACCTGGCAATTTGCGTTAGGTAGCTTTATAAATGTAGTTTGGAAAGATGCCATTAGCACTTTCAACACAGATGTTCAAACAAATTATTTTAAAAACTTTGGAAGTACCATTGAATCTGCCCAACAGAACAGCTTATCGTTTAGGATTATATATTTCTTGGATTATTTATCTATTAAAAAGAGACGAAGCATCTAAAAATTCAAAATTTATTTGTCTCTTTGAGTAAATAAATTGCAGTTTTGAAAAATATCTTCACAGCATTATTTCTATTTATTTTATTCTTTTTGGTAACTAATAGTATTTGTGCTCAGGTTCAAGATACCAGTACTATTCCCAAAAAAGAGGAAAAAGAAACAAAAAAAGGGTATTTCAAAGCCGGAATAAGTTATTTATCTAATAATGTATATAATGGACGTTCGGATTCATTGATAGTACCTTATATTATTCCCACTTTCGGATATTTCAGCCCATCGGGTTTTTATATAAGTGCTACTGCCGGTTACTTAAAAAATGCAGTGGCTAGTAGGTTTGATTTCTTTTCATTGGAGTCGGGGTATGATAAAACAATATTTAAAGATTTTAATATTTCTGTATACGCTGCAAGAGATTTTTATAATACGCAAAGTGTGAATGTTCAATCGGGTATTAAGGGAAGTGCAAGCGTAACGCTTAGTTATACAGCCGGCCCCATTACTTTGCAAGCCGGACCTAATATGGTTTTCACTACCGGTGATCCTGATCTTTTTTTTAGTGGGGGGCTTTCAGTGCCAATAGATATAGCGGGGGATAAGGGTAATTGGAGTATTTTACCAGGAGTTAATTGCAATGTTGGCACCCAAAACTATCATGAACAATATGTAAGCGGTAAAACGAAGAAAACGAACCGCACCCCCTCTACAAATATTATAACCACTATTGAGTCATTGAACCCCTCTACCTTAAAACTACAGGTAGTAGAATTCTCCAGCCCTTTCCAATATGAAGCCGGTAAATGGGGTTTTACGATTACGCCAACATTTGCAGTGCCATATAACCCAACTGTATATAAAACAACAACGAAGGCGTCGGGAACTGGCGGAACCGGGGTTGTGAGTTATGAAACAGAAAAAATAAGCAATAAATTTTATCTGGAAGCGGGTGTTTTTTATAAGTTTTAAGTCGGGTCTTTTATTACCTTAGCCCAATGGCTAAAAAGCTTTTTCTACTCGATGCACTGGCGCTCATTTACCGGGCTTACTATGCATTGATCCGCAATCCTAGAATTACATCTACAGGTATAAACACAAATGCACAATTTGGTTTTACAAACACTTTATTCGATTTAATCAATAAAGAAAAACCAACTCATTTGGCCGTTTGTTTTGATACGCACGCCCCCACAGAAAGGCATACCGACTTCACCGACTATAAAGCAAACAGGCAGGAGGCGCCGGAAGATCTTTTGGCTTCACTGCCCGATATCCAACGCATTATTCGTGGGTTTAATATTCCCGTAGTGGAAGTAGATGGATATGAAGCTGATGATATAATCGGAACCCTAGCTTGGCAAGCATCTGCAGTAGGCTATGAGGTATATATGGTTACTCCCGATAAGGATTATGGTCAATTATTGATCAAACCAAATGTATATATCTATAAACCCCCCTTTCAAGGAAATCCGGAAGAAATTTTAACGGCTGAAAAAGTGTGTGCTAAATGGGATATTCAACGGGTGGATCAAGTGATTGATATACTGGGGTTAATGGGTGATGCGGTTGACAATATTCCCGGCATACCGGGTGTGGGTGAAAAAACAGCTGCTAAACTATTGAAAGAGTATGATACGCTAGAGGGTGTTTTAGCAAACGCAGATAATATTAAAGGGGCATTAGGAGAGAAAATAAGAAACGGTAAAGAGCTGGCTATTATGAGTAAAAAGCTCGCCACCATTATTACCGATGTTCCTGTAGAATTTCATGAA
This sequence comes from uncultured Flavihumibacter sp., assembly GCA_902168225.1. Lineage (GTDB taxonomy): Bacteria > Bacteroidota > Bacteroidia > Chitinophagales > Chitinophagaceae > Sediminibacterium. Next base: position 71,418 of record CABHOW010000142.1, read on the forward strand.
GAGGATTATAAACTGAAAGAATGGAATACACAAGAACTCACCGAAGTGTTTACACATCTTGAGTTTAAAACATTAGGTAAGCGAATTTTAGGAGAAACCTATAATGCTTTTCAGTCGGCACCCGAAGGGGTTCAAACAGATTTATTTGGGAATGCGGTAGAGGAAAAATCGGCGCCTAAAAAACAAGTACCGGAAGATAATGAGGAAGAGAGATCCAGCGGAATCATTGCAGAAAAAAATATAGAAAATACCCCTCATCAATACGAAACCATTATCGGTGAAGAAGCTGTTCTACAGTTAGTAAAAAAATTGTCTGCAGAAACTGAAATTTGTTTTGATACCGAAACAACAGGTACCGATGCTAACAATGTAGAAATAGTTGGGCTAAGCTTTTCTGCAAAAGAAGGGTCCGGATATTATATTCCATTTACGGCTAATCAAGATGAAGCAAAAAAACAACTACAGCTACTGATCCCTTTGTTTGATAATCCGAAAATTACCTGGGTCGGACAAAATATTAAATATGATCTGCTGGTACTAAAATGGTATGGTATTGAACCCAAAGGCGCACTTTTCGATACTATGTTGGCACATTATGTGATTGAGCCGGAAGGCAGGCGCAGTATGGATTTGCTGAGTGCGCAATATTTAGGCTATGCGCCCGTATCTATAGAAACCCTGATCGGAAAGAAAGGAAAAAATCAGGGTAGTATGCGTGATGTAGAAATAGAAAAAATAAAAGAATACGCAGCAGAAGATGCAGATATTACCCTTCAATTAAAAAAGGTTTTCGAGCCATTATTAAAAAAGAAAGAGGTTGAAAAAGTATTTACTGAAGTTGAAAACCCTTTAGTTCGCGTACTTACCGATATGGAATTTGAGGGTGTAAAAATTGATGAAAGTTTTTTGAACGACTATAGTAAGGAATTAGAAAAAGAAGCCAATGAGTGTGAACGGAAAGTATATGAAGCGGCGGGGGTGAGGTTTAATTTAGCATCGCCAAAGCAATTGGGTGAAGTGTTGTTCGAAAAACTGAAGCTCGACCCCAAAGCAAAAAAAACAAAAACGGGACAATACGCTACCGGTGAAGATGTGCTGTTAAAGCTCGCCAATCAGCACCCTATAGTAGATGATATTTTAGGTTTCAGAGAGTTAACAAAACTAAAATCTACTTATGTAGATGCGCTGCCATTAATGATCAATCCAAAAACAGGGCGCGTGCATACCAGTTATGCGCAAGCCGTGGCAGTTACGGGGAGGCTGAGTAGTAATAATCCCAACCTGCAAAACATACCCATACGTACAGCCAGAGGAAGAGAAATAAGAAAGGCTTTTGTTCCTCGGGAGGCAGGTCGGGTGTTACTAAGTGCCGACTATTCACAAATTGAGTTACGCATTGTTGCGGCCATTAGTGGCGACCCGAATATGTGTGAGGCTTTTCAACAAAGAAAAGATATCCATACCGCTACTGCAGCTAAAGTATATGGCGTTCCTGAAACGGAGGTAACAAAAGAAATGAGGTATAAGGCCAAAAGTGTAAACTTCGGTATTATATACGGACAGGGTGCTTTCGGACTTGCAGATAACTTGGGTATTACCAGAACAGAAGCAAAGGAAATTATTGATAACTACAAAAAAGAGTTTCCCAATATTCAACGCTATATGGATGAGCAAATAAATTTTGCCAAAGAGCATGAATATGTACAAACGCTAATGGGGCGAAAGCGTTGGCTTAGAGATATAAATAGTAGTAACTTTACAGTGCGTGGGTATGCCGAAAGAAATGCCATTAACTCACCTATTCAAGGAACAGCGGCAGATATGATCAAGATGGCAATGATTCGGATACATAGAGAAATGAGCGCCGGCAAATGGGAATCTAAAATGATTTTACAGGTACACGATGAGTTGGTTTTTGATGCAGTAGAAGGTGAAGCAGAAGCATTAAAAAAACTGATCGTAAACTGTATGGTTGAAGCATTGCCACTGCCAAACAATGTTCCTGTTGAGGCAGAAGTAGGAAGCGGATTAAATTGGTTAGAAGCACACTAAATAAAAATGTATGAACCAGCTCTGGGAAAAAATATTCTATGCATACAGAAATATTGGCACTCGCTATTTTTTGATTGCATTAGCCGCTTTTTTAATATTCTACGTATTGTTTAGAAAACAATTGGCCTATAAAAAAATTCAACACAAGTTTCCTAAGAACCATGACTATTTCAGAGAGATCGGATATTCTGTTATAACCATGTTTATTTTCAGCGCAGTAATTGTATTGTTAAACTGGCCCGGCATTTATGAACATACAACGCGCTATGAGCATATAAGCGACCGGGGTTGGGTTTATTATTTTGCACTATTTCCCGTTATGTTCTTTATGCACGATTTGTATTTTTATGTTTCGCATCGCATTATGCACAACAAACGAATTTTCAAATATGTACATCTTGTGCACCATCATTCTACGAACCCCTCCCCCTGGGCTGCCTATGCTTTTCATCCTTTAGAGGCGGTTGTGGAAGTGGGGATCACCGTAATTTTTTATTTCACTATTCCTATTCATATTTCTCATTTATTGATCTTCTTCTTATTCTCCATCATTTATAATATTTATGGGCATCTGGGCTATGAATTATATCCGCACGGCTTTAATACAACAATGATTGGGAAATGGATCAATACATCAACCAATCATAATCAACACCACCAATATTTTAAAGGAAATTATGGTTTGTACACCCTTATATGGGATCGTATTTTTGGAACCATTCGAAGTGATTATGATGCACGGTTTGAAGATGCTACAACAAGAAGGCAACACTTAACGCAAGAGGCACCAGTTATATAATTGTAGTTTCCCATTACCGGTAACGGTAATTTTCTTTTGTTTACCCATGGCGTTGATGGTAATTTGATTTTCTCCTTTTTGTAAGGGCACTCGCACATACTGTATTGTTCCGGGTAGTGATTGCCAGTTACGCGTATCGGCTTTTTCAGTAGCGGTGTTGATCATATTCACGAGAAGTCCGGCAGCCAATCCGGCAGCTTCCCCCGATTCCTTTTTCTTATCATTTTTTGCAGCGGCTTTGGCTGCTTCTGCTGCAGCTACTTCTGTTGTTTTTTTAACGATCGCACGAACCAGGGCCGCTGATACTTCTTTTAGCATCCTTTCGCTTAACACAGCAGCTGCTAACTCATTAATATTATGAACTCTTTCGGCACTATAATTTAGATTACCAACTGTAACTTGCGCAGGAACAAAAGGAATGGGTGTTACATTATAAACGGGAATGGCAATCGTTATGACCCTAAACTCATTTAACGGGCGTGGTTGATTCCAGCCGGCATAACCATAATCGAATGGTATATTAATGTCGCCATAGGGCCCGTTGAAGAAAAATGAATTATCTCCTGCATTCGTAAGAGTAAAACGTTGATCCATTTTTACCGGCGCCATGCCTTTCTCTAAAAAAATCACCAGCTCGCCGCCTTCGGCGGCTTCGCTTTTTGCATACTTAATACCCGTTTTTCGTTCATATAAATTAATCTGATCTGTAAAGCCAACTTCGGCAGCCGTATGGTACATATCCTTAACCAACTCTGTAGGTAACATTACGCCATAATACGATTTCGATTCATTACCCAGAAAAAGGTCTACAGCATTTCGATACGATATAAATGCATTATTAGGCTCTCCATTTAACTCATATATCAAGCCCTGAACAATTAAAGAAAAAGCATCTTCCTGGTACTTATTTTTACTTCTGGTTTTATCTTCCAGCGCATTATTACTAAGCGTTATTCTTCTGGCTTCTACCCTTGCCCCATCGGGCTCATGTAAATACAAATAATTGAGTGCTTTATAATAATGTATCATAAAGCGCTCAAAGTCTTCCCCCATATAGCTTTGCGTCATCGGGTTGAGGAGCCCTCCCGCAACTACATCTCCGGCACTTTTTCTTTTCGTTTCGATAAAAGCATCCGCCAAATTAAAGAAATGATTACTACTGTCGTATAAACCCAATAAATGACAAAGCTTACCCTGCTCCATATAGTATATGAGCTTATTGCGAGGTTGCTGAATAAAACTATTATTCGCTAAATCGCTTTGCGCTTTTATATAATTACCGGAACCAATATGGCTATAATACGAGGCTAATTTATTGTTATAGGTAGCACAGGAAAATAAAAAAGGCAAGAGTAGTAATACCACTCCTGCCCTTCCATTCATTTTTTGTTTTCCGTAAAAAAATAGCATGCCACTAACTTAGTTCTTCACGTATTTAGCGATTTTTTTATCGCCTATCCATACAACCTCATTTGTTTCTATATTGGTTAACTCCAAATTAACCTGATAGGTAACCGTTTTCTTCTTTTTAAAAGCATCTACAATAGAATTGATAGAGCCTTGCAAAATATAATCGGCGCCCCTTTCCATCCCAAATTTCTTGATCGTACTTTGTGTGGCATTCGTTTGCTGATCGGCTTTTTCGGCACGCATTTCTTCCCGCTTCTTACCACTTTGTACCAATCCTACTTTATCGCTTTGAATAAACGATTTTTCCAAATCGTTCATAAAGGTTTCGGCTTCTATATGTTCATGGCTTTTATTGGTAACTAAACCAACGATTACAACAGGTTTTTTCCCTTTCGCACTTACATGATTCGATATCCAATTTTCACTAAGAATTTGGTTGGTCATCGCTTCGGCGGTTAATCTGCTATCTGTAGCATTCCAACTACCGCTAATATCTATTTGCTCAGCAGGATCAATTCTGGTTACTTTACGTTGAGCACAGGAAACAAAAACTAAGATCAAGAGGAAGCAAAAAATGCGCTGCATTGTTTTCATGAATATGTATTTATTATTATCTATCTAAAATCCGAAATACCAATTGCCGGTTCTAAAACCAATATATGGCCTCCATCCCCAACTATTCCAACCGTTGTTATAGGCCCATCCATTATTGTAATAACCCCAATAAGGGCTATTGTTCCAGCCATAGCTAGCATAACTTCTCTGCCAACGGGCATTCCTGCGCGCACTTCTCCTCTCTTCCCGGGCTTGGTACCAGTCGTAAGCCTTATAGGATTGATCGATGGTTGTGTTTGAAAACTGCAACAGAGAGTCGCGGAATTGCGTGTATTTATGCTGACTAATTAAATAATTGGGGTTTTGATCGGGTAATAACCCTTGGGTTTGAGCGAAACTACCCAAAGCCAACAACAAACATGAGCCAATAAGTAGAAATCGTATCATAACATATTTTTTAAATATACTACAAAACAAGTACCAAACTTACTTACGCTTAAAAATAGGTACGGTACTACAAGGTTCCCCATACATAATACTCTTGGCAACTGCCCTTAATTTATAGGTAATGGAAACATAGGCCGCTTCGGGTATGGGTGTTTCTCCACATCCCTTTACCACCACACGTTTATCTGCATATTCTGCCGGGTCTATCTTTTCAATATTATTTAACAAAAGTTTATTGCGTAGTTGCTCCTCTGTTCCAAAATGAATAGAAGCCGCTACCGGCTGCAGATTAGAAGCCACCAACATATTGGCCCACATGGGTATCACTGCATCGGCAGAACAGGTAATGGTTACATGGGCATCTGCAAACTCATTCCAGTCAATAGATTGCAAAGCGGCTCTAAAATCTTTCTCTTTTAAAATCAACCCCATGAATAAATAGTCTTTTAAATCAAAAACCATTATTTTTTCTTTGGGAAGAAAGGTTTCCAAATCAACACTGAGAATACCGCTTTCGGCAACTTTGTTTACGATCGCTTCCATATTAACCGTAAAATTACAATAAAGCTATAAATAGATAGTTTCGATACCCGAAAAACAAAGCCCCTCCTTTTGGGGGAAGGGCCTTTGCTAATTTATCATTTTGTTATTAATAAAAATTAGACCGATAATCTTTGATAGTAGCGGCTTTTCGCAATGCCTCTAAACTGCGGTATACGCCCATTTTACGGCTTTGCAATAATCCTTGCTTAGCGGCATCTGGTCCGGCTAAATCCGTTTTGGCACCGGTTGATTCTGTTTTGATAACGAATACACCGCTGTTGCCTCCTATCGCCGGGGTAATTTTTGTAGCGGTACTTTTATTGAAAGCCGCACCAACTACCTTAGGCTCACTTCCCACACCTGCTATAAAAGAGGCCCCAAAGCTTAAACTATCGGCTTTTAAAACCGGGGAGCCTGCATTTTTAGCAATCTCATCCAAACTATTCCCCTTTATTTTAGTGTCTATAATTTGTTTTGCCTTTTTCTGATTTCTAATAATTGCCTCTACAAATGGGCGAGCTTCTGTAACTCCCATCAAACCCGCTTTATTAACAGCCGTAATGAGTGCAACTACATACATATCATTAATGGAGGTAGGATCAGAAACATCTCCTGCTTTACCTTCATACACCCAACGAACCAAAGACCTGCTTTGGCCTAAACTGGCAATCGTAAAATCATTGGCTTTGATTTCACCCGAAACCAAAATTTGTTTGTTTTGCTTGGCAGCATTTTCATTGAAAGATTTTGCAGATTTGCTTTCTACGGCAAACTTAGCGGCAGCAGTACTTGCAGCATTATCTGTTTCATTGCTCGCTACGATTTGTTTTGCCAAATAAGCTACCTTATAAGCAGGATTGATATTTTTTTGTCCGAGTATTTCTATAAAATGATAACCATACTCTGTTTTCACAACCCCCTTAGTTCCTACCGGCTTGTCGAAAACATAATCATTAAATGCGCCAACCATTTGTCCTTGCGGAAAATAATCTATCACACCGCCTTTGGCCTTGCTTCCGGGATCGTCTGAATATTTAGCTGCTAGGGTTGCAAAATCGGCACCGGCTTTAACTGCTGTTTCAATACTATCTATTAGTTTCTTACCTATAGAATCGGGTTTTATTTCCTGTCCGGTTTGTGGATTAGAGGTAGCCACTAAAATATGGCGAACTTTAACGCTATCCGGCCACTGTTTGATACCGATCATCTTTGCATAAACATAGTTGCCGCCATCTAGGTAGGGGCCGAAAACTCCTCCAACCGGTAGCTTGGTGATAGAGTCCTTAAATGCCATTTTCAGTTTATTCTTGCTGAAATAACTGTTATAGAAAGGTATTTGTGAGCCGGCTTTAGCAATGAAGGCGGCCGGATCGGTAGCTTCCTGAAAATCTTTCTTTAATGTTTTTAATTGATTCAATACGGCACTTGTATCTGCAGCAGATGGTGCAGCGCTAAATGTTACAAAAGATATAGATCTGGTTTCTTCTGTTTTTTTGAATTCCGAAGCGTGCTTTTTCACATATGCTTCAATTTCACTATCGCTTACTTTTACCGAACTATCGGCAATGGCTTGGTAGGGATAATATACATAAGAAATGGCAGCGATAGCATTATTATCGGCTTGTTGTTTTTCTGTAAGCCATTTCGGAACATAAGCAGATTGTATGAGAAGGGTTTGGTATTTGGTTCTCAAGGCGTTTTGAACCGCTGGATTAATGTACCCCTCAATGATCATTTTGTTTTGCTCCACATTTTTGCTCTTTTTTATTTGAGCAACAATTCGCTTTACATCATCTACTTTAAATTCACCTGTTTTAGGATCCGTAAATTCCTGACGGAAAGGGGAATTATCACCATAAAGAATATCGTTCAACTCTTTGGTAGAAACAACCAGCCCTAATTTCTCATATTCATTAGAGAGCACTATTGATTCTACTTCTTGGGTCCAAACAGAACCTATAAGCTGATCACGAGTGGCCCCTTGTTGCGCATACATAGCTTCCGCCATTTTTAGCTTTTCTTCAAAAGCACCCCGCTCAATTACTTTTCCATCTACTTTGGTAATAATAGAACTGGTGCTCAATCTGGAGCCTTTCCTTCCTAAACCATCCTGTAAAATAAAGGCAATAAGGGCTAATGCTATAATGCCGAAAATAATCCAGGCACCACGGTCGCGAATACTTTGAATAACAGACATAGTACAAAAATTAGAATTTCCGTTTTGTTACGGGGGGCAAAAATAAGGGAAAAACAGGTAGAATAAGATGTGGAAAACCATCCTTTTATTAGGAATGGTAAGGGTTTTAAAAGAATTAGATTGAGCCCGATCCCCATCTCTCTTCAATTTTCAAAAATTAAATCCACAACTAGTTGTGGGTAACCCCTCATTTATGGGGGAAATTTAATTTTTTGATACTTTTTTTGTGGGTAGAAAAGGAATAAAAACCGGTTTTTAAAATCATTTTTCTTTTACGGCTCTTTTTCTCTCTTTTTAAGCTCCGTTAATTAACAGTGTGTAGGATGTGATTAGGAACATACCTTGATTGTTAACTAGGTTATCCCTATCTGTTAAAAACTAAGAGAAGCTTAAGCAGAATAATACTTACAGATGTTAACTATTTGGTGAAAAAAGGGGAATAACTGCTAGTTAATTAACTTTGCCCTTTGTGAATAACAAAGTTTTCCCGAAATACACAGCCCTAATAGTAGTAAGTGTTTTTATAAAATATATTATTAAAGAATATTACCGTGAATATTAACATTGCAAAAGCTGAAATCGAAAAGAGAGGATTTTTAGATTTGGATATCGACCCACAATTAGATTTATTTGCAGAGATAGAAAAATTAAAAAAAGAGAAAAATGCAATACTACTTGCACACTACTACCAAGAACCAGATATTCAAGATGTGGCAGATTATATTGGCGATAGTTTGGGATTGGCACAAAAAGCGGCTGAAACAAATGCCGATATAATTGTTTTTGCCGGCGTTCATTTTATGGCGGAGACGGCTAAAATTTTAAATCCATCCAAAAAGGTTTTATTACCCGACCTGAATGCCGGTTGCTCTTTGGCAGATAGTGCTCCGGCGCCTTTATTTAAAGCATTTAAGGATAAACATCCGGATCACTTGGTTATTTCATATATCAACTGTACTGCAGAAATAAAAGCACTAAGTGATATTATTTGTACGAGTGGAAATGCCGAAAAAATAATTGAATCAGTACCTGTAGACCAACCTATTATTTTTGCGCCGGATAAAAATTTAGGGGCTTATTTGAATAAAAAAACGGGACGAAACATGCTCTTATGGAACGGGGCTTGCATGGTACATGAAATATTTAGTGCTGAAAAAATTACCAAACTTAAAATAAGACATCCCCAAGCAAAACTTATAGCGCATCCGGAATGTGAAGAACTGATACTTTCAATGGCAGACTATATTGGAAGTACAACACAGTTACTGAAATATACAAAAACGGATAATTATCAACAGTATATCGTAGCAACCGAAACAGGAATACTGCATCAAATGCAACAAGAATCGCCCTCTAAAACCTTTATTCCTGCTCCGCCTAATAATAATTGTGCTTGTAATGATTGTCCACATATGAAGCTTAATACGCTCGAAAAATTATATGGCTGTATGGCCTACGAGGTGCCGGAAATAACAATGGATGAATCTTTACGCTTAGCGGCAAAAAAACCAATGGATCGAATGTTGGAAATAAGCAGAGCAGCTGGTTTAATCGGATAAAGTGGTTCCGTAACATGAATATCAAAACCCTCATTAGTTCGCAACAAATACAGGCTGCTATTTTTGATTTAGATGGCACATTGGTAGATAATAATGCGTATCACTTGGCTTCTTGGAGAAAATACCTGGAAGAAAAGAAAATTGATATTACCGAAGAAAATTACAGGCGATATATTAATGGAAGAACCAATAAAGATGCTATTGAATATATCTATCAGCGTAAAATGACCGATGAAGAGGCTATGGTTTACGCTTTGGAAAAAGAAGCCGTTTATCGGAAAATGTATGCTCCTCATATTAAACCGGTGAATGGTTTAGTTCCGCTTTTAGGATTACTGCAATCTTCAGGAATTAAAATAGGAATGGCTACATCAGGTGTTCCTGTAAATATTGATTTTTTATTTCAACATATTCCTATTAAAGATTATTTCACTGCAATCGTTCATTCGCATCATATTACAAAAGGAAAGCCGGATCCGGAGATTTATAGAAAGGCAGCCGAGAAATTAGAAGTATCGCCCCAAAACTGTATAGCTTTTGAAGATGCAGCAGTTGGCGCATCGTCAGCAAAATCTGCAGGCATGTATACGATTGCTTTATTAACAACACAAAAAAGAGAAGAGTTAACGGCTGCCGATTTAATTATTAAAGATTTTACCGAGTTATACTAACAATTTTTTTAGCTTTAGCACAAAGCAATCATATGAAAGCTGTATTATGGCTAAGCTTATGCATAAGTAGTGTAGTAAATGCCCAACATTTTATAAATATTCACCAAAAAGCAAAAATGGTGGATACACATAATGATCTACTTACAGCAGTAATTGAGAAGAATCTATTGATGGACGGCGATCTGAGGGGAAAAACACATTCCGATCTTAAGCGATTTAAAGAGGCCGGGGTAGATTGTCAGTTATTCTCTGTTTGGTGCGATGGAGAAAAACAACACCCTTATGCATGGGCTAATCGAGAAATAGATACATTATATGCGGTAGCCGCAAGAAATCCTGATAAAATAGCGATCGTTGCCAATAGTAAACAAGCTTTTAAAACCATTAAGGACGGAAAAATAGCTGCCATGTTTGGGGTAGAGGGCGGACATATGATTGAAAATGATATTAACAAGCTCGATAGTTTATATGCAAGAGGTGTTCGTTATATGACCCTCACCTGGAATAATTCTACTAATTGGGCGAGTTCCGCTATGGCAGAAAGTACGCAGGCATTAGCAAAAAAAGGGCTTACGGATTTTGGTATTCAGGTTGTACAGCGAATGAATAAGCTGGGTATGTTAGTAGATTTGAGTCATGTTGGAGAACAAACTTTTTGGGATGCTATCAAAACAACAACAAAACCTGTTTTGGTATCCCACAGCAATGCCTATACACTTTGCCCTGTTTTTAGAAATTTAAAAGATGAGCAGATCAAAGCAGTTGCTCAAAACGGAGGTGTTATTCATCTAAATTTTTATTCCGGATTTGTAGATAGCGGATTTAAGAAAAGGGAAATCGCATTTATGACATCTCATGCCAAAGAAATTGATTCCCTAAAACAAACGGGAATGCAACAAGAATATGCAATGAGTATCATTACCGCTAAATACCAAGAAGAATCAAATGCTTTGCGCCCACCTTTAAGTGCCTTGCTCGATCATTTAGATTATATTGTAAAAATTGCCGGCGTTGATCATGTGGGAGTGGGCTCTGATTTCGACGGCATTACTTCATCTCCTCAACAACTGGATGACGTAACGAATTATCCTTTGATCACAAAAGCCTTATTAGAAAGGGGCTATAGTAAAAAAGATATTTATAAAATAATGGGAGGGAATTTTTGGCGTGTGTTAGTAGCTAATGAAAAAACTAAATAAAAGCAATTATGTCGGGGTCATTTGTACTTTTTCTGGTATCTCTAATATTGATAGAGAGAATAAGAAGATTTAGTAAAAGAGAACAAATAAATGAACTCTTTCGAAACTTCCAATTATTATTATATATATGTATTAGTTTTTATCTATTCAGTAATTTGCTGCATGAAAAGGTTACGAGATGGATCTGGGTTATTGGATTAGGTTGCTTACTATATTATTGCTTTAATAAAAATCAATTACAAACGCAACGTAAACTGTTCTGGGCGGCGGTTCCTATTTTAGTAGCAAGTGTTATATCAAATATCAGTTGGTTAATCAGCGCCTCTTTTTATAAGGAGTGGAAAGTCTTTTATGATAATGCAGAAGGGGTAGCATTTATATGGATGCTTGCTATTTTGTTCAGCCAGAATAAGTTGAATAAGCAATTAGAAAAAGAAAGGAAGGAGCGAAAAGAAGAAGAGGCGCGAAACAGGGCGATAGCACTACGAAAAGTGGAGCTGGAGGTATTGGTACAAGAACGAACGGCAGAAATAAGTAAACAAAAAGAAGAGCTTGAAAAAACAGTGGAAGAATTAAAATCTACCCAACAACAACTGATCCAATCGGAGAAGATGGCAAGCTTGGGAGAACTTACGGCAGGTATTGCGCATGAGATACAGAACCCATTGAATTTTGTAAATAATTTTTCAGAGCTAAATAATGAATTATTACAAGAGCTGGGACCCCTCGACAAGCTCGGGGTGACAGCCGACCAACAAGATATTCTAAAAGATATTCAATCCAACTCCGAGAAGATCAATCACCATGGACAAAGAGCTGCATCGATAGTAAAGGGCATGCTGCAGCACTCCAGAAGTTCAAGCGGACAAAAAGAACCCACCGATATCAATGCTTTATGTGATGAATATTTACGACTAGCCTATCATGGCTTAAGAGCCAAAGACAAGAGCTTTAATGCAGCGTTTAAAACTGATTTTGATGCAAGTATACCGAAAGTGAGTATCGTACCACAGGATATGGGGAGGGTGATATTGAACCTAATTAATAATGCGTTTTACGCGTGCACTGAGCGGAGTCGAAGTGCCGCGGGGGAATCTGAAATCTTCAATCTGGAATCTGATGGCCAATACACCCCGCTTGTTACCGTAAGCACCAAAAACTTAGGGAATAAAATAGAAATCAACATATCCGACAACGGAACGGGGATTCCTAATGATATCAAAGAAAAAATCTTCCAGCCTTTCTTCACCACCAAACCAACCGGACAAGGAACGGGTTTAGGATTAAGCCTTGCGTATGATATCGTTACCAAAGCGCATGGAGGTAAGTTGGAAGTTGAGAGTGAGCAAGGAAAGGGGACGACTTTTAAGATTGAGATACCGGTATAGGATATGAGATAAGAGTTGCGGGATACGGGTTGCGAGTTTTAAGAAAATTAATTAACCCGAAACTAGTCTGCCGCTATGGATTGCTACTCGTAACCAAATAAAAATATTTGTAGATTTACCGAAAATAGCTGCTATGAAAATTCTTGTTGTGGATGATGAGCTGGATGTACAAACGCTCTTCCAACAAAAATTTAGGAAGGAAATAAGAGAGGGAGAATTCGATTTTGCTTTTGCCACTTCCGGAGAAGCTGCATTAGCGTATATGACCAATCATCAACAAGAAGCAGTATTAATCCTTTCTGATATTAATATGCCCGGGATGAGTGGGTTACAACTATTAGCCAAAATTAAAAAAGAATATGCAACTCCACCGCCTGTGGTGATGATGATTACCGCTTATGGAGATGCAGAAAATCAACGTCAGGCAACAGCGTTAGGAGCAGATGATTTTTTAACCAAACCGGTTGATTTTATTTCTTTGAAAGAAAAACTAAAACACATTATCGCATGACGAAGATCCTGGTAGCCGATGATGAGGCGGATTTGGAAACCCTGATCCGACAGAAATTTCGCCAAAAGATAAGAGAAAACGAATACGAATTTGTTTTTGCTGCAAACGGTAAAGAGGCGTTGAAAAAAATGGAAGATAACCCCGACGTTTCAGTGGTATTGAGTGATATCAATATGCCGGAAATGGATGGACTAACACTATTATCCAAAATTTGTGAAAATACGCCATTGATTAAAACGGTTATGGTATCCGCATATGGCGATATGGATAATATACGCACTGCTATGAATAGGGGCGCTTTCGATTTTGTAACCAAGCCTGTAAATTTTGAAGACCTTGAAATAACAGTAGCCAAAACCATCAAACATGTTTTGCAACTAAAGCAAACACTACAAGCCATAAAGGAGAATAATATTCTTAAAATGTATGTTGATGAAAATGTACTCAACTTTATGGGTACAAAAGAATATGAAGAATCATTGATGGCCAATGAAAGTATAGAAGCTAGTGTTGCTTTTGTAGATATCTGTGGATTTACGGCCATCAGCGAAAAAGAAAAACCCGATACGGTAGTAAGAATGTTGAATACCTATTTTGATTTGATGGTCAAAGAAATTCTGGCACAAGGCGGGGTCATAGATAAATTTATTGGAGATTGTGTAATGGCTGTATTTAAGGGTAATTATCATTTAGATAGGGCTATTGACGCCTCTTTAGCCATCCGTAAAAATATTGCTGCCCTACCTGCAGAACACTCCTTCGTTCCACAAGTATCTATTGGTATTCGCAGTGGAGAAATGGTTTCAGGGAATATTGGTTCAGCAACATTGAAAAGATTGGATTTTACCGTTATTGGCGATACCGTTAACACGGCACAGCGCATACAATCGGCAGCCGGTAAAAACCAAATCGCCATTGCCTCCGATGATTATGAGAAAGTTAAGCTGGCATTTGAATGCAAAGAAATAGGCGCATACAGTTTAAAGAACAAAGAAGCGGCGGTAAAGCTTTATGAAGTAATACAATAATTATGCAGTATCAAGAAGCATATCAATTTATGATCAATAAGCTGGAAAGTGGTTTACCGCCATACTTAAGCTATCATAATATTGACCATACGAAAAGTGTAATAGAGGCTTCGGAACTAATTGCGGCCAGAGAAGGAATATATGGCGACGAACTTTTACTTTTAAAAACAGCAGCTCTTTTTCATGATAGTGGATTTTTACAAGATTATCAGCAGCATGAAATGATATCTGTATCACTGGCAAAAAAACATTTACCTGCTTTTGGCTATACGGAGGAACAGATCGAAAAAATTGCTGCCATGATCATGGCAACCAAATTACCACAGTCGCCCAAAGATCATTTGGCAAAAATCTTGTGTGATGCGGATCTATATTATTTAGGCGGACCGGATTATACCGCTAATGCCGATAAACTGTTTAGCGAGAATAAAAAAATCGGATTGTATAAAAGCAAAACAGAATGGTTGATTCAACAAATAGGCTTTTTAACATCACATCAATATTTTACAGAAACAGCCAAAGCAGATCTTGATACAGTAAAGCAACAGAATCTGAAAAAGCTCGAGCAAATCCTCCTCCCAAGTGCGGAAGAGAAACACAAAGATTCGAATTGGGTCATTATACAAGATGCCGCACAAGTACTCTTGGGTGTTGTTATGGCAGGCATAGCTTTGAAAGGCTTTTTAGTACCCAATCATTTTTTCGATGGAGGCGTAACGGGGATGTCGCTACTAGCGCATGAGCTCTATCATTGGAACCTGGCATTTAATATTATACTTTTCAACTTACCATTGGTGATCGTTTCTTTTTTTTCTGTTGGGAAGCGATTTGCGGTTCGCATGATGGTAAGCGTAATACTACTGGGGATTTGTTTAAAATGGTTACCTGAATTAAGTTTAACTCACGATAAATTATTAATATCCATTTTTGGCGGTGCTTTTTTGGGAACAGGAATCGGGCTGGTAATGCGCGCGGGTGCCGCATTAGATGGCATAGAAGTATTTGCGCTTTATACCCTCAAACGCACATCTTTCACTATCACTGAAATTATTTTAGCATTTAATACCCTCATTTTTATTGTTGCCGCTTTTAAGTTTAATATTGAAACAGCACTATATTCCATTCTTACCTATTTTACAGCTACTCGTTGTATAGACTATGTGGTGGAAGGGGTGCAGGCCTATACCGGCGTAACTATTATTTCTGCGAAGAGCGACGCTATCAAATATCAGCTAGTTAATAAATTAGGAAGAGGGATTACTGTTTATAAAGGAGAGCGCGGATTTTTACCAGGCAAATTTGATGTTAGTGCTGAATGTGATATTATTTTTACGGTGATTACACGATTAGAATTACGCAAACTAAAAAACCTTATTAGCGAGGTAGACCCGAAGGCCTTTATTTATGCAAGCACTATTCGTGAGGCATCGGGCGGAATTTTAAAGAAGATAGGAAGGCATTAAGTTGATAGAGCGTTACTTTAACATATCATAAGTATTCGTTTATCATGGAAGTACATTATCACCCACTCATCCAACAAAATATTGCCCCGAATTTTTTATGATGTAAATTAACCGCTTAAATTATGCACATGAGAAAACTATTTGTATGGGCGTTGGCCGTTTTGTATTTTTCAGCCGGCAATGCCCAACGCACACAAAAGCCACCGCTTCATGGAAAAAAATGGATGGCAGTTACAGGTAAACCCTTAGCAGCTACCGCAGGGTCTATGATTTTTCAACAAGGCGGAAATGCCGTAGATGCCGCTTGTGCCATGCTGGCCGCCACTTGTACCATGTGGGATGTACTCAGCTGGGGGGGCGAAACCCAAGCCATTATCTATAATCCTAAAACGGGGAAAGTAATTGGCATTAATGCATTGGGTGTGGCGCCAACGGGAGCTACTCCAGAGTTTTTTAAATCGAAAGGGTTTGGGTATCCGCCGGAATATGGTCCACTCGCTGCTGTGACACCCGGTACGGTAGGCGGATTGTGTCATATGCTCATGGAATATGGCACAATGAGTTTAAAACAAGTATTAGCTCCCGCCATGGATCTGGCATCTGGCTATCCTATCGAAGCAGAAACCGCCAATAGCATCGAAAGAAATAAAGAGCGTATTAAACAATGGCCCTATAGTAAAAAAGTATTCTTAGTACATGAAGGCGAAAAAAGAGAAGCACCTGAGGCAGGAGAAATTTTTGTACAAAAAGACTTATTAAATACACTTACTAAATTAGTTGAAGCGGAACAACAAGCTTTGAAGCAAAAGAAAACACGCAAACAAGCCATACAAGCCGCATACGACCGTTTTTATAAAGGAGATATTGCCAAAGAAATTGTACGCAGTAATCAAGAGCAAGGCGGATTATTTACCGTGGCCGATTTAGCCAATTGGAAAGTAAAGGAAGAAGATCCTGCGCATGTAAATTATAGAGGTATTGATGTGTATAAGTTAAATCAGTGGACACAAGGCCCTTCCCTGTTACAGGCATTGAATATTTTAGAGAATTTCGATCTGAAAAAAATGGGGTATAATTCGCCGCAATATATCAATACCCTATATCAAAGCATGAGCTTGAGTTTTGCCGATCGCGATTTTTATTATGGGGATCCTGCTTATGCACCAACGCTTCAACCTATGAAAGGTTTATTGAGTAAGGAGTATGCCAAACAACGTGCCTCATTAATTACGCAAGACAAAGCCAATAATGATATTTTTCCGGGAGACCCCTATCCTTTTGAGGGGCGCACGAATCCTTATGTTGATCAATTAAAGCGCTGGAAGAATATGATGGCAGATACGGGTAAGCGAAATTTCGTTCCCTCACACGATAGTGTATCCATTGCTATGTTGAGCCCAAGTGAGAAAAAAGAAAGAGAAGAATATATGGATCGTTTATGGCGCGGGACCACCAGTGTAGAAGCTGCCGATGCCGAGGGCTGGGTGGTTTCTATAACACCCAGTGGCGGTTGGTTACCGGCTTGTATTGCGGGTAATACCGGTGTGGGTATGAGTCAGCGAATGCAGAGCTTTGTATTAGATGCATCTTTGAACCCCTTTAATGTAGTGGCTCCGGGCAAACGTCCGCGCGTTACACTAACACCTAGTATGGCTTTAAAAGATGGAAAGCCCTATATTTCTTTTGCGGTGCAGGGAGGTGATACACAGGATCAAAATCTATTACAGTTCTTTTTAAATATGACGGAGTTTGGAATGACTGTACAACAAGCTACCGAAGCCGCCAATATAAATACGAATCAGTTGTGGCTATCGCTTGGGGGCTCTAAGCCGGGAGATCGCAAGCCCAAACCGGGAGAAATTTTATTGGGAAGGACTACCCCCGCAGCTACGCAGGATGCATTGAAGAAAATGGGATACAAAATAAACCTAGGCGACCGAACCAGTGGCCCCATCAACGCCATATTTCTCGATAAAAAACATGGTAGTATTTGGGGAGGATCTTCTAATAATGGAGAAGATTATGGCATAGGCTGGTAAAATACCGTGAAAAAATAAAGAAAACGAGTATAAATACGCCCCGACCACTGCGTCGGGGCGTTTACTTTAGCACAATAATTAAAAAACTAAATGCGTTAGTAAAAAAATACTAAAAAAATTAGTGTTAATAATTAAAAATACTACTTTTACCATCCCATTAAATTTGACCCATTAAATTAAACATCATGAGTAATGCAGAAAAACTAAAAGCGTTAAAACTAACGATAGATAAGATTGATAAAGACTTCGGTAAGGGCAGTGTGATGCTCATGAATGAAAAAAGTCAGGAACCCATGGAAGTGGTATCAACCGGCTCTATCGGGTTAGATACAGCCTTGGGCGTTGGTGGTTTACCAAAAGGAAGAATTGTGGAGATATATGGCCCTGAATCATCCGGTAAAACAACTGTTGCCATTCATGTAATTGCAGAAGCGCAGAAAAAAGGCGGTATGTGCGCGATCATAGATGCAGAGCACGCATTTGATAGTGCTTACGCACAGAAACTTGGTGTTGATGTAGATAATTTATTGATTTCTCAACCCGATTATGGGGAGCAGGCATTAGAAATTGCCGACAGGTTAATTCTTTCGGGAGCATTAGATGTTGTAGTAATCGACTCCGTAGCCGCTCTGGTACCAAAAGGAGAATTAGAGGGAGAAATGGGTGATAGCAAAATGGGTTTACAAGCACGATTGATGAGCCAGGCCCTTCGTAAGCTCACTGCTACTATTAATAAAACAAATACCATTTGCATATTCATTAATCAACTCCGCGAAAAAATTGGAGTAATGTTTGGTAACCCCGAAACCACAACCGGTGGTAATGCGCTTAAATTCTATGCATCGGTTCGTTTGGATATCCGAAGAATGACGCAGATCAAAGATGGTGATGCAGCTATCGGTAATCGTGTAAAAGTAAAAGTGGTAAAGAATAAAGTAGCGCCTCCTTTCCGTGCAGCTGAATTTGATTTAGTATTCGGAGAAGGTATTTCTAAAGTAGGGGAAATAATAGATATGGGTGTTGAATTGGGTATTGTTCAAAAAAGCGGAAGCTGGTTTAGCTATGAATCAAACAAACTCGGTCAGGGTAGAGATGCCGTAAAAACGCTATTAAATGATAATCCTGAACTTGCTAAAGAAATAGAAGGAAAAATTAGGGCCAAACTCATTGTAGATGCCCCGGCTCCTGTTCAGCAGGAAGAAGAATAGTTTTTAGGTTGGGTTAGTAATACAGTCCCGGTAAGCCTTCTCGGCAATCGGGACTTTTTTATGTCATTACATAAAATATTCCCCTAATATTCAGCGTTTTAAGAATGCCGAGCGGCTATTTTCAGATATCTGTTTGATTAGATATTGTTATATGGTTGTAATCGGTTAATCGCATCCTAAAATGAATAGTAGGGTACCCAAACAAATACGCCTCAGTACTGCGCTTTGGTACTGTTATATGCTTGCTTTCACAAGCATATCGGTGTTTTGTGCAGCCCAACCCCCACTCAAAGGCATATCTTACGATATACGACCATTCAGAAAAGAAGCCATTTTTCGTAATGATGAAAAAGTAGGTTATGATGTTCGCCTAAAAAATAATACCGGAGAAAAAATAAGAGGTACGTTAAAAGCCCTCGTAAAGAACTATAAAGGGGAACAGGTATTTAACCAAGAGATGGGTTTTACGATGGACGCTCGCCGTAGTTTTTCTACAGACCTTAAGTTAGAAAATAATCTTACCGTTCCAGGTTTTTACCAATTAATGATCGCTATCAATGCAGGTAGGTATAACGATACATTGTATTATGGTTATGGGGTAGACCCTGAAAAAATTTACTCAAACGTAAACAGACCTTCCGACTTTGATCAGTTTTGGGAAGACGCGAAAAGAGATTTGATAAATATTGATCCGAAATTTCGTGTTACCAGAAGAGGAGACCAAAGTACGAGAGACGTAGATGTTTTTTTAGTAGAATTTCAATCACTCGATTATCAAACGATAAGAGGCTGGTTATCTGTACCGAAAGAAAAAGGCAAGTTTAAAGTTATGTATGAATTGCCGGGCTATTTGCAAGATATGCGCCCCGACTCTTTACGAAAAGATATGGCAGTTTTTAGGCTTAACGTAAGAGGTCACGGTAACAGTAAAGACAATACCAATGCCGACTTCAACACATTTAATATCATCAACCTAAACGATAAAAATAAATATATCTATCGGGGAGTGTATATGGATGCATTGCGAGGGTTAGAATTTATTTACCGCCATGAGCACCTGAAATTAGATATTAAGAAAGTAGTTGTAAAAGGAGAAGGACAAGGAGCCGTTCTGGCAGCGGTAGTTAGCGCCTTAGATAATCGTCCGCAAGGATGTGTATTAGAGCGGCCGGTGTATGTAGATATGCGTACCCTGTTTTTCATGGCAGAAACACAGAAAGTAAAACCATGGCCTGTTCTAAACTTTCAGGCCTACATCAATAATCCAAGAAATAGATTGAATAAAGAAAACCTGTTTAGAATTTGGGATTATTTCGATCCGGTAAACTTTGCGCCGAATATTCGATGCAAGGTTTTATTTGGTCATAATATGAAGAATACGGTTTGTCCGCCACAAGCAGCGATCGCATTATACAACCAAATTCGGATCGATAATCGGGAAATATATATGGCGCCAGACGAAGAAGGCATGAACTATATATATTATTCGTTTGAAAATTTTTGGATTAAAAGAATATTATAACGCTAATTAGAAAAATTGATAAATAAAAAATACTAATGAAACATAAACTTACCCTTCTCATCGCAGTTTTCATTACAGCAAACTGCTTTGCCGACTTTCCGCTTGCGAAAAAAGGCAAATACTTAATTGTACCATCCTACAATTTATACCAAGCAAAAGGCTATTGGGACAATAGCGGAAACTATCAGAGCTTTAATAATAATGGTCGATTTACATCCCATTATTTTAGTTTATATGGCGGATATGGAATTTCCGAGAAAGTAGATTTTGTTGCCAGCTTACCTTATGTAATACAACGTAGACAAGAAACTAATTTAACAGAACAAAATGCCAGCTTTGGTGATGCTACACTTGGTTTGAGATATTTACTTAACAGCTTCGACTATTATAAGTTTTTAAGCATTACAGGGTCATTGATCGTTCCACTTTATTCAAACGCAAGTACAAAAGTTCCTTACACCGGCTTTCAACAAGTAGGGGGAGAAGTAAAAATGAGTTTATCAGGAACAAATAGAGAAAGATTAAGAAATACATATTATGATGTGAATGCAGGGATACGTCAATACTTTAGTTCAGAAGGTCCCACCCAATTATTTTTTGATGCCTTATTTGGGATACCGTTAGATGATTATAATAAAGTTACATTTTCTATGAGTGGTGTTAATTCCACCAGCTCCCTTAATGCATTTAACCCGAATAATCTGTTTTTAAACAGACAGTTCTCGTATTTCAGATTACAAACCGGTTATGGCAGAAAAATTGATCAGAATTATCAAATTTTCTTTACTATCTTCTCGGATATAACCGGAAAAAATACAGGTAAGGGCGGAGGGGGATCAATATCGTTAGTGGCCAAACTGTAAATGCCGGGCAAAATCATGTATGAAGTCGAACAGTTATATACCGGCACTTACCGGCGTTAGAGCAATTGCCGCTTTTCTGGTTTTTTTTCATCATTTTAACCGGACAGATTTTTCCTATCCTGTTTTTAGAACACTCAATGAATTTCATATGGGTGTTACTTTGTTTTTTGTACTAAGCGGCTTTCTTATTTGTTTGCGATACTATGATACCTGTGAAATAAGCGGCACCTGGTTTAGAAAATATATTAAAAATAGGATTGCACGTATCTATCCGATGTACTTGATTTTAACAATCGCCACATTTGCTTATTTCTGGATTTTTGGTGGTAACAATGTTCAAAACGGATTATCAGCCCCGGTAATAATTTTGCTCATGAACATTTTTTTTCTAAGAGGTTTTTTTGATGATTTAAAATTTACCGGAGTTAGTCAGGGCTGGTCGCTAACTGTAGAAGAATGTTTTTATTTTTTAGCCCCATTCTTCTTCATGCATATAAAAAAAAGAAAGTTGGCATTCCTTTATTTACCGTTGATTTTACTAAGTGCAGGCTCATTGTTAGTATTGATTTTTGGTAATGTACATTTCTTCGGATTCTTTGGAAATTTTAAATTCATGTTTCTTTACACTTTTTTAGGAAGATGTATAGAGTTTTTTATGGGTATGGGATTAGCATTGATCATTCTGAATAGCGATGATAAGATTAAGAAATTCCCTTTATTCACTATGCTGGGAATCTTAGGGATAGCGGGCGGAATAGCCATTATGGCTACTCAACCAATTGATGCAAAAACACCTTTTGGCCTGTACCAACCTGTAGGTATTTTCGCTAATAATATCGTTTTGCCAATTGGGGTGGTAGCATTCTTCTATGGTTTAATGAAAGAAAAATCGTTGATTCGATATTTGTTATCTGCCCCTTTGATGCAATTATTAGGTAAGAGTTCCTACATCTTCTACCTGATACATATTGGATTCATTTCTGCATTGCTAAGTGAATTCAGCGAGAAAAGCACCACTCGTTTTTTTGATTGGTTAGATGCAAAAGAATATTGGTGGTTATCGGAGCATATCGATTACGCATTCGTATCGATCGGGATGGTCTTTATCTTGCTAAATATTGTATCAATTATACTTTATAAGTGTATAGAAGAACCGGTAAATCTCTATATCCGAAAATCTGCATTACTAGAAAAGAAAACAAAAAAGAGGGATTAATGGGAATGGCAAAAACATATCGACTTTTTGTTTTTATATCAGTTGCTTTAGTAAGCCTATTGCTTACTTATGCGCCTACGTATGCTTTTCAGCGTAAGCAAAAAACGGAACAGAAAGGCGTTGAAATTTTGTTAGAGCCCAATAATAAAAAGGGTAGCTTTTCTGCAAGAAAGCCGGTTAAATTCAGAATAGGTTTGCGGAATAATTTTTCATCCGATCAGGAAGGAACCATTGTGTACAGAGTAGTCAATGGTAAGGGGGATGAAGTGCTAACAAGTTCCTTAGATGTTCGGGTGAATGCACGTAAAACCCTCGTATCGTCGTTTGATGTAAATGTAGATGAAGAAGGCACTTACTCGCTAACAGCAACGGTAGATTTAACGGAATATAATGAAACAATTACAAGAGGATTTACGTATAGCGGCCCACCCAGAAAGCCGAAAGATCGAAGGGAGGCACCTCGTAATCCTTATATCCAAAATTGGATAGCAGATAATGTAAAGCCGGGTCCACCAGTACCGAAGCAAACACTTGTCAAAGAGGCTGAATCTGCTAATAATGATCAAGAGGAAAACACAGGTAAAGGAAATGGTGGAGAAGAAGAGGGAGAAATTATTGTAAAACTGAAACCCTCCGAAAAAGATGGGGTTTTCATGAATGGCAATAGTATCAAGTATGCTGTTAATATTCAGAATAAATATAAAAGCAAGCAAGAAGGCATGTTCACCCTACTGGTTGAAACAGAAGATGGGAAAGAGGTGAATTCAAAACAAGTAAAAATTAAACTAGGCAGAAAAGGGCAAAAGAGTTTTAATATAACACTACCCGCTATTACCAACCCGGGTATCTATAATTTAAAAGCCGCATTAAATACAACATCATACGACGATACCAGTTTACATGCATTCGGATATCGTATTGCTAATTATGGAACACCCTATAGAAGAGCGCCCGACTTTGATGATTTTTGGAAAAATGCAAAAAGAGAACTGGATCAAATTGACCCCCAGTTTAAAGTAACACTAGATGAAGGCCTCAGTACCTATTATCACATGGTATATCGTGTAGATTGGGTATCACTCGGCAATATTTATTGCTATGGATGGCTTTCTATACCCAAACCCAAGGGTAAATACCCCGTATTAATTGGCTATGGCGGCTACAAAATTCCCTTGAACCCACTTTACTACGACGACTATGTAATCTTCACCGTGAATGTGCGAGGCATCGATCCTAAGGTTTACAAACAAATAAATCCGGAAAATAAAGAACAGATAACGGTTGGCTTAGAAGACAAGGATGCTTATGTGTACAAGGGAATATATATGGACTGTGTAAGGGGATTAGAGTTCATTTATAGCCATGCTGATATGGGATTTGACTTAGGAAGGATTATTGCATTCGGTGGCAGCCAAGGGGCTACATTATCATTAATTACCGCTGCTTTAATGCCCGGGAAAATAAATGCAGTAGTTGCCAATAATCCGGTATTTGCAGACTGGAAAACTACATTTGATATCGGTCTTTCTAAAAAAGAGCTTAGTTTCCCGATTAAGAATTTAGTTGACTACCAAAAGGAGCATAAGGGGGTAAAACAAGAAAACATTTTAGAAACGCTAAATTATTTCGATCTACAAAATTTTATGCCCGGTATCCGATGCCCGGTATTATATGCTATTGGCTTGTTGGATCCATTTTGTCCGCCCGGGGCACAAATTGCTGCATACAATAAGTTAAGTCCAAGTGTTTTAGATAAAAGTGATTTATACGTATTCCCGAAGTTAGGCCATGAGGTTCCTGAGAGCCATCAGGCATTAGTAAGTATTTGGTTTGCCGAAATGGTAGCTAAAAAGATAAATAGAAAATGAGTATCAAAAAAACTATTATACTACTCCTAATCATCACGATTGTGATTCCTTCAAGAGCCGATTGGCCCGTTGGTAAGGGTAGAACAAGTATGATATTAGCATATGGGTTTTTCTATTCCTCTAAATATTTTGACTCTACCGGAAAGGTTTCCAAGTTCACGCCAGGTGATAATTTTAAATCACATACTATTGGTCTAACAACCTTGCATGGCATTACAAGAAGATTAGATTTAACGCTAGGTATTCCTATCATTATGCAAGATTTAGTAAATAATGGTAAAGGAGAAAGAAACTCAGGAATTGGCGATGTTTCCATTGGCTTATCTCTTCATTTTCCGTCGGAATTATATAAAAGACATCTTACACTAAAGGCAAATATCATAATACCTGCCTACGAAAATGTAAATACACCCTATTTAGGTTTTGCTTCAAAAGGATTTCAGGGAGCCATAAACTACTCATTTACTCCTGCACCACAAAGCTTTGCGGTTCTTGAGGGTACTTATACTCGTTATGTTGATTACTCAGACGGCCCCGAACAGATCGGGGGAACAGCTACTTTCGGAAAGCAATTGAATAAGTACAGTATGATCACATTTAGCTTTAATCATCAGGTATCCAATAGTATCAGCACAAACTTTAACCAGAATGTATTGGTGAATAAAAATTTTACATCCGGACGATTAACAGTGGCTTATGGACGAAGGATTACACGCATTATTACCCCCTTTATACAGGGTTTCTATACACTTTATGGTACTAATATGGGTATTGGATTAGGCGGAAACCTTTTCTTTATCATAAAGCTTCCATAAATTAGAGAATTAATTTATTCTCTTTGATACAACGCAGCCAACATCAAATTTTATTACTATTCTTTTTTATTTCTATGGTTTTGCCGGGATTAACGCAACAATCTGATATGTATGCGGCGATCGACATTTCAATTTATCCTCAAAGGGTAAATAGCGACTTTTCAAAAAAACATCCGGTTAGGTTTTTCTTATTAGCAAAAAATAATTTGAATACTGCTCAAAAAGGAATCATCGACTATACAATTAAGAACTTGTTGGATGAAATTGTGCAAAGCGGTAAAATGGAAATACTCGTGAATGCCGGGAAAAAATTTAAAGATGGATTTTTAATCAACTTTTCTAAGAAAGGAATATATAGGATTGAGTTTGATATAAACTTTCCACAACATACTGAAAAACAGATAGGTAAATTTACATATCAATAGCAACTTGTATACTACCCTTAAAATAGCAACGAGGCTTCTTTTAAAAATTTTTTTTCAAAAGCAAGTTATAGCAGCTACGGAACTATTTGAAACCCCGGGTCCGTTGCTATTGGTGGCTAATCACCCAAACTCATTTTTAGATGCTATCATAATTGGCGCTACTTGTAAATACCCTGTACATTTTTTAGCAAGGGGAGATGCTTTCCAAAAAAAACATTACAGGGTATTGCTACATTCATTACAAATGATTCCCATCTATCGCATGCGTGAGGGACGGGATAAACTTCATTTGAACGCAACAAGTTTTATTAGCATACAGGAAGTACTAAACAACCACGGAATTGTACTGATATTTATTGAAGGTATTTGTATTAACAGCCATCATTTACAGCCATTTCAAAAAGGGGCTGCGCGTATTATAATGGGGTATAAAGGGTCAGCACCACTGAAGATTTTACCCGTTTGTGTTTTTTATTCGCAAATACCTGCTGTTTTTAATAAAGTAGTTGTAAGCGCCGGGAAACTATTTGAAGCTGATGATTTTTTGAAGGAAAAAAATACAGTAAAAACGGTTCAAAATTTTAATTCGATAATGAGATCAGCGTTAGCATCACAATTGGTAATGTCTTCAGAACTTGTTAGTGTAGATGCGAGCCAATACCCTGCTACGAGGAAAATAATAAAATATATTATGCTGCCCATTTTTTGGCTCCTCAGAAGAAGGGTATATGCAGCAACAAAGGGCACTGTTTTTTTTGACTCAGTATTGTTT
>CABHOW010000143.1 GCA_902168225.1 uncultured Flavihumibacter sp.
ACCCGCATTTCTTATTCAATATGCTAAACAATGCCAATGTATTAACGAAGAAAGACCCCGATAAAGCCTCGCAGGTTTTAATGAAGCTGAGCGATTTACTGCGCTACCAACTTTATGACAGTGCAAGAGATAAGGTATTGTTGACTTCGGACATTCGCTTCTTAGAAGATTTTTTAAACCTGGAAAAAGTAAGGCGGGATAGTTTTGATTTCCTGATCTCAAAAGAGGGAGATTTGAACGGCGTGCAAATTCCTCCTTTGCTGTTCATTTCATTTGTGGAAAATGCCGTAAAGCACAACAATGATGCAACGAAATCGTCTTATGTAAACCTGTATTTCGATGTCAGGAACGATGAACTTTTCTTTAAATGCATCAATTCAAAACCTATGCTTAAATCTGTTAATTATACAGGCGGATTGGGGCTAACAAATGTAAAACGAAGACTGGAACTTTTATTTCCGGCAACACATAGTTTACATATCGAAGATGACTCAGAAAGGTATAGCGTAATCTTAACCATAAAGCTATAATATGAACTGTATTATTATTGATGATGAACCATTGGCAAGAGAAGCCATAGAGATGTTGATCAACCAAACTGATGGTTTAGATTTAATCGGGTCGTTCAACAGCCCCGAATCCGTTACGAATTTTATGGTAAGCAATACAGTTGAATTAATATTTCTTGACATACAAATGCCGGGAATTAACGGAATTGAATTTGCCCGATCCATTCCGAAAGAAACCTTTGTGATTTTTACAACCGCCTATTCTGAATTTGCTACCGACAGCTACGAAGT
Organism: uncultured Flavihumibacter sp.; assembly: GCA_902168225.1. Lineage (GTDB taxonomy): Bacteria > Bacteroidota > Bacteroidia > Chitinophagales > Chitinophagaceae > Sediminibacterium. Next base: position 801 of record CABHOW010000143.1, read on the forward strand.
AGATGCCATTGACTATCTGATAAAACCCGTAAAATTAGCGCGTTTTCAAAAGGCCGTTGAAAAAGCCCATACCTACGCCAAATTATTTAAGGCAGACTACGCTAATAACAATATAGAACAGGTAGCAGACGATTTTTTCTTTGTAAAAGCAGACCGAAGAATTTTTAAAGTATATTTCAATAACATACTTTTTATTCAGGGTTTAAAAGACTATGTGGTAATGCACAGCGAAAATCAGAAGATAATTACAGCGATGAATATCAAAACCATCTACGATCAATTACCCAAAGATCTGTTTGTGCGAATAAGCAAATCCTATGTCATCAATGTTAAACATATAGGTTCTGTAGATAATAACACGGTGTACATTGGCTCAAACGAAATCCCTATCGGAAACACTTATAGAGATTTCTTCTTCAGTGAATTTGTAACAAAAAAGATTGTGGGCAGGTAAATAGCAATAACCGTATAACATAAGAGGCTATCAAAACCGATAGCCTCTTATGTTTTTATATTTATGCATCCGGGATATTAGGCTCTACAAGTTTAGCCAGTTTTTCCAATGATTCCTGCCAGCCTAAATAACACATTTCCGCAGGTATAACAGCAGGAATACCTGTCTGGGTAATTTTTATATCGGTGCCTGCAATGTTTTTCTCCAATGTAACAGTGGTGATCATTTCTCCAGGCAGGTTAGGATCATCAAATTTATCGGTGTATTTCAAATACTCATTCGGTTTTATCTCAAGGTAGGTTCCACCGAAAGAATGGCTATTGCCGGTTGTAAAATTCTGGAACGACATTTTGAATGTGCCGCCCGTTTTTGCCTCCATTTGGTGAACAGTGCAAAGAAATCCATACGGTGGCAACCATGAAGCCATTGCTGTTGGCTCAGTAAATGCACGGAACACTTTTTCCGGAGATGTCTTAAGAACTCTGTGTAAAGAAACTGAATTGTTTGACATAAGTTGCTTTTTTGTTTGATAGAACAAATTTAAACCGACCAGATCTCTTTTAACGGGGGCATTCGCGCCAATATGAAGGTAGTTTGCGACTATTTGTTCCAAAACAAAAAAAGCTATCATTGCTGATAGCCTCATATTATTTTTCTTACTCCGGTATTTCCAAACCCGCGTCCCGCGCCAACTGTTCATGCTCCAATGCTTTCTTTTCATCGCGTACCTGCTCATTAGTAAGGTACAGCCGTCGCAGTTCAAGATGTGCATCAACAACACCCCACTTTACCGAATCCTTGTAAAAGGAAAGCGCTTTAGCCGGGTCCTGTTTACAACCATGCCCCAGTTCGTGTAACCTTGCCAGGTTAAACGCACAATCGGCATCTTTATATTTGGCGCCATCTTTATAAGCCTTGTAGGCATTTTTATAATCTTCCTTTTTCTCAAGCAAAACGCCCACATAATTATGGCATTCGTACCCTAACCGGCTGGCTGAGCTAAAATGTGTTAAAGCCTTTTCATCATCCTGCTGTACATGAACGCCCTCATAATATAAAATACCCAAATTGTAATGCCCAAAACTAACACCGCCTGCTGCACTCTGCTCATATAATTCAACGGCTTTCTTTATGTCGGGGGTGGTACCCAGTCCATCCATATAACAATTGGCCAATCCATTGGCTGCATGTGGTGAGCCCAGTTCTACACCACGCGTATACCACTCAAATGAACGATTAGAATCAACATAACCTTCAATAGCCTCATAAATATAGCCCAGGTCATTCATGGCATTGGCGCTTCCTTTGGCCGCCGCCTTTTCATAATTGCGTATCGCCTCATCATAATCCTGCTGACTTAACGCTTCGAACCCATTTGCATAAAGCATTTCAGCAGGTATATTATCTCCCGCTGCGTTTATTAAATTGCTGAGCTCGGTATGATTATAACGATACCGGTTATTTTCAGCAAGCAAACCTTCAATCTCTTTACCGGTTAGGGGTGTTGCCTCTCCCTGATGATTAATTCTAAACACACCATTTTCGTTTGTTGCAAAGGTTTCCCATCGCAAATCATCAATCCAGTTCACATCGCTAATGATTATGTTATAAACCGGTGGAACAAGTTGCTGCGCAGAAATATACAAACCCTGTTTTCCATCTTTTTCTAAAACATACACTTTGCCAAGAAACGGATCAATACGATCATATTCCATCTCAAGCATCCATCCGTTTTGAACGGAATACATCCCCAAATGGTCTTTTGCCTTTACAGTCACTACATCATCATATGCGGGCCATATCTCAAGATATCCCACTTCCAAAACCGTTTGGCCTTCTGCTGTCACCAGGCCATGAAATTGGAGTGTCTTTCTACCCTTTTTTATTTCATCCGTTATCCGCATTAACGGCCTGCCATTATAGGTGCCCACCCCGTACACCTCAACAGGCACAAAAGGCAAAAGTGTTTGTCCGGCAGCGTTTATAACAGTTTTTGCCACTCCTTTGGTAACCACATACCATTGGGCTTCTTCAGAAAGCACCCTTAATTCATCGTAGCTGATTGAAGGCAGTTCTGCGCCCGGTTGCACCAGGTAGTGTTGTGAACCTATTTGAACCCGGCCAAAACCATTCATTACATCATAGGCATCATCATACATT